>VGTH01000001.1 GCA_016874755.1 Deltaproteobacteria bacterium
ACTGAACGCACCACAGCTTGTCGGAAAAGTAGCGCGCGGGACGAAGTATGACAATGGCAAAGAGATGAGGGTCGCCGCCTAGTATCTTTTTACACACCTATTGACAACGGCTCCGAGTGCGAGACAATAGGTCTTAGTATCAAGCTGGGTAAAGCGACGTGCGTTTACGCTAAACACTAGACGCTAAACGCCAGACGAAGGAGGTTTTTATGGGATGGGTAGACGCTGACGCGCATGTTATTGAAAGTCCGCTGACGTGGGACTACCTGACGCCATCGGAGAAAAAGTTTCGTCCCGGTCTCTACACCCAGGAGGGTGTAACCGACGTGCAATATTGGGTCATCGACGGCAAGATTCAGGGCTTGAATCGATTTGTCTTCACCACGGAGGCGCTGGCGCAGCGTTCGGCGGACACCGGACGCGATATGACCACCACCATGGCGTCGCGCGACCTGGCCGACATCTCGGCGCGCATCAAGCATATGGACGAGCTGGGCATCGACGTCCAGATTCTCTACACCAGCATCTTTCTCGACCAGGTCACCGAGCGGCCCGATACCGAGGTCGCTCTATGCGGCGCCTACAATCGCTGGATGTCGCATGTGTGGAAAGAGAGCAAAGGGCGGCTGCGCTGGATGGCGTGTCTGCCGCTCCTGAGCATGCCCGACGCGCTCGATCAGTTGAAGTTCGCCAAGGAAAACGGCGGCTGCGGCGTGTTTATGCGTCCCCTCGAGGGCAAGCGGCAGATCAGCGATCCGTACTTCTTTCCAATGTATGAGGCGGCGGAAAAGCTTGATTTTTGCATCGGCCTGCACCAATCGAACGGCAGCCAAGCCGCCGTCGACATGATGGTCAACCCCGACGGCACGCGCGACTTCTTCAACCAGTATCGGCTGTTCAATGTCGGCGCCATGTTCCGGATTTTTAATTGCGGCCTTCCGGAAAAATTTCCCAAGCTGCGCTTCGGCTTCATCGAAACCGCGGCCTCGTGGGTGCCGTGGGTGATCTACGAGCTGCGCCGCCGATTAGAGAAAGTCAAAAAGAAACTGCCCGACGATTTATTGGAGCGCTCCGGCGTGTTCGTCACCTGCCAGATCGGCGACGACGTGCCGTACTTGATCAAGAGCTGCATGGGCGAGAACACGTTGATGATCGGCACCGACTACGGCCATGCCGACTCGTCGACGGAGCTCGATGCGCTGACAACTTTGAAAAACAGCGGCGGTATCAGCGGTGACATGCACCGCAAAATCGTCGAAGACAACCCGCGGGTCTTCTACGGACTGAATTGAAATCGGATTATTTAACCGCAAAGAACGCAAAGTACGCAAAAAAGCAATCCTGTTTTTTAAACTTTGCGTTCTCTGGGTTCTTTGCGGTTAATCGTTCTGAATCTTTTTCCTATCTTAGTTGAAAAATCTCTTTCCACATTTTTTCGTATTTCGGGAACTCGTCGATTTCATTCTCGCCCACCGGGTAGATCGCAAAAGATTCGAGATCAACCGCGGGGTTTATAGTCTGCCGCATCTTTGATCGTCGCCAAACAGTGCTCGGCGATCTCGCGATAGGTCGGCTGCCAGATTTCGCTGCGGTGCCGATTGACGAGCTTGATCATGTTCTCAAATCCCACCGCCATGTAGGGCCGGCCGCCGAGCTCGGCGTGGACCAAACCGTCGATCATGCCAGGTCTGCCGCGCTGCGCTTCGTCGTAGACGAAATCGAAGCCTTCTTTGAAACCGGTGAAAAAGGTCGCACCGTTCGACGCGCCCTCGCCCCACGCACGCCAATCATTGGCGTACCAAGATTTCGGGATGATGCAGATGCGCTTGCCGTTCACTTTGACGACGTAAGGCACATCATCGTCGCACAGGTCGGCGGACCATTGATAGCCTTCGTCGACGAGCAGGCCCAGGGTCTCTTCGGTGTGCAGTCCGCCGGGGCCGAACCAGCCCACCGGCCGTGTGCCGATGGTGTCCTGAATGATTTTGGTGCTGGCGCGAATCTCCTCAAGCTGCTGTGCTGGCGTCAGATCGGTCATGTCGATGTCGTTGGTTATGCCGTGGCCGGCGATCTCGTGGCCGGCTTTGTGCAATGCGCGCACCGCGTCGGGCCACTTCTGCACCGCCAGTCCATTGGCCAAAATCATCGCCCGGACATTGTGGCGCTCGAGCATTTCCAGCAGCCGCCAAATGCCGGCGTTGCCGCCGTAGTTGGCGTGCGAGATTGAGCACAGGTTAACGGGGATTTTCGGATCGCGCTTGAAGCGGCCGCTTTTGCGAAACGCTTCCAGCGCAATGGTAAAGGTGCACGCCAGCAGTTTGTTTCCCGGCCATTGGATCGAGCGCCGCATGGGACTATTTCACCTCCGGTCACTAGGCGTTTGGCTACGCGAGCTATGCCGGAAACCGTGCAGGCGAGTCAAGCGAAAAATTGCAGCAACGCTGGGTTGTAAGCGGCGGCCAGAAACGCTACGAAAACTTAAGATGAAGTTCGTATTGATTCTAGCGATTCTCACCAGCTGCATCGGCTGCGACCAGGCGACCAAGTTGGTCGCCAAGCGACAACTGGTGCCGGGGGAAATTCTCTCATACGCGGGCGATACCTTCCGCTTGCAGTACGCCGAAAACAGCGGCGCGTTTCTGAGCCTGGGCGCCTCGCTTCCCCATCATTGGCGCCAGTGGCTTTTTACGATTCTAACGGGGGTTTTCTTGGTGGGTCTGCTGATTTACTTGTTGGTGAGCAAGTCTCTCACGCGATTGTCCCTGATTTGCCTTTCGCTGGTGTGCGCCGGCGGCATCGGCAACCTGATCGATCGCATCGCCTACGACGGCCGGGTCGTCGACTTTCTCAACGTCGGCATCGGCCCGCTGCGCACGGGGATTTTCAACGTCGCCGATATGGCGATTACTTTTGGCGCGTTGGCGTTGCTGCTGGAGAGTCTGCGCAAGCCTAAGGAAACCGCGCCGCCGGGAGATTGAGAGTCGTTAACGCTTGTGGCGCATGCGTGTGCCGTACTGCACGGAGAGAAAGATTTCGTTGGCGCTCAACTCTGCGGGAAAGTAGGCGCCGGAGACTTTTGCGTCGTTGAGGCTGGCGCCTTCGAGCTTTGCCTTGGAAAAATCGACGCCGCGCAGGTTGGCGGTGCGAAAATAGCTGTGACTGAAGTCTAGGTCTGCGGCATCGAGGCCGCGGAGATCTAAGCTGCGGAAATCGCAATGGGTCAAATCACAGCGCTCACCGGCGGCTTTACGCCGGTTGAACTCTTTGACCTCGCCGTCGCGCAGCAGCTGATAGAGCGGCTCTTGATAGGTTAATGGTTTGAGTGCCATTTGCGGTTCCCAATCAGCAGAGCTTGCACCCTGCCCATGATTGAGAAATCGGCAGCTAACGTGTGGTTCTTAATCTTTGTTCGCGGCGGAATCGTTCCAAGGCCAACTGAATCAGCCGGTCGATGAGCGCGCTGTAGGAAATACCCGTGGCCTCCCACATTTTCGGGTACATACTAATCTTGGTGAAGCCGGGGATGGTGTTGATCTCGTTGACCAAAACGCGGCCGTCGGCCTGCACGAAAAAATCGACCCGCGCCATGCCTTCGCAGCAAAGCGCCTGATAGGCGCGCACCGCCATGGCGCGTAAATTTTTTGACACCGACGCCGGCAGTTTCGCGGGAATCTGTAAACGCGCCCCCTCGGCGTCGAGATACTTGGCGTCGTAGGAATAGAAATCGCGGTTGACGATGATCTCGCCGGGCAACGAGGCGATCGGCTTTTCATTGCCGAGCACGGAACACTCAATCTCGCGGGCGGCAATGAACTCTTCGATGACGACCTTGTTGTCGTAGCGAAATGCTTCGCGCAGCGCGCCGGCGAATTCACTGGGCCTGCTGACTTTGCTGATACCGACCGACGAACCGAGGTTGGCCGGCTTGACGAAAAGCGGCATGCCGAGAGTTTTCTTGACGGCAGCGAAGCTGATCCTGTCGGTGCGCCCGAAGACGAGAAACTTGCCGATGGGAATCTTGGCGTCGCGCAGCAGGCGCTTCATGACGTCCTTATCCATGCCGACTGCGGAACCGAGCACGCCTGCGCCGACGAACGGCAAGTTGGCCAGTTTCAACAAGCCTTGCACGGTGCCGTCCTCGCCGAACGGCCCGTGCAGCACCGGGAACACGACATCGACGGTGCCGATGCCGCCGCCTTTGGTGGATCGTGTTATTGGCGCCGTCGTCGCACCGGGCAGCACTGCGGCCAAATCCGCCGAGCTGGCGTCGGCGACTTTGTCGACGGCAACATCGCGCAGTAGCTTTGCGCCCTGATCCAACGACCAGCGGCCCTGTTTGTCGATGCCGATGGCGACCACTTGGTATTTTTTTGGGTTCATCGCCGCGGTGATATTGCGCGCGGAGATGAGCGAAATTTCATGCTCGGCGGATTTGCCGCCGAAGAGGAGAGCGACGCGGAGTCTTTTCTTCATCAAACTTGGTGCGGGTAGGAGAGAAGTCGAGGATAGAGGGTGGAAGATGGAGGATCGCGGCAGACGATGGTCTTGCCATCCTCTGTTCTCGATCCTCCATTCTCAAATCTGACTGAAATTAAGCTTTCTTAGCGACCGCCGCGGGCGCCTGCTGCTCAATGACCTTCACCACCTTGCCGGGATAGCTCTGCTTTTCAAATTGCAAAACGAAATATTTCGCTTTGACCGGATCGCCTTTGTTGTCGAACTCAATGGCGCCGGTGACGCCTTTGAAGCCTTTCAGTTTGCGCACCGCCGTAGAAACATCGGCGCGGCTCGGTTTTTTGCCGGGGTTGGCTTTGAACCATTGCTCAAGGGCTTTGATGCCGACCATGGTCGCGTCGTAGCCGTAAAGACCGAAGGACTCAACTTCTTTGTTGAAGCGGGCTTTGAATTTTTTCGCGAACGCGGCGGTCTCTGGATAGGCTTCCGGCGGGCCGGCGACGCTGGTGTAGTAGCTGCCGACGGACGAGGTGCCGGCGATCTTGACCATCTCCGCTGAGTCCAGGCCGTCCGGTCCCATGAACTTGGCGTTGACGCCTTTTTCACGGAGCTGCTTTAACAATAGGCCGCCCTGATGATAGATGCCGCCGAAGTAAACCAGGTCAGGATTTTTGGCTTTGAGCGGAATGATCATCGGCGAGAAGTTGGCACGCTCTTCGGTGCCTTCGAAGCCCAGCACGTTGAGGCCGAGTTTCTTGGCTTCGTTGCGAAAGTTCTCCGCCACGCCTTGGCCGTAGAGTGTCTTGTCGTGGATGATGTAGACCGATTTGGCTTTCAATTGCTGCGCGGCGAAGCGCGCGCCGACGGGGCCCTGCACGTCGTCACGGCCGCAGACGCGATTGACGTTGGGATAGCCGCGGTCGGTGATCTCCGTGGCCGTGTTGGCCGGCGAGATCATTGCCAGCATGGCGTCTTTGTAAACCTCAGAGGCGGGCAGCGCCACGCCGGAATTGAAATGGCCGACGAGCACTAACACGTCGGGGTCGGCGACCATGTTGCGCGCGTTGGCGACGCCGACTTCGGGCTTGGCTTGGTCGTCCTGCGGCACGAGCTCCAAATCATAGCCGAGCGCTTTGATCGCCTTGACCGATTCTTCGACCGCGAGCTGGGCGCCGAGCTTGATATGTTCGCCCAACGCCGCCTGCTCGCCGGAGAGCGGCGCTTGCACGGCGATCTTGATCTTGCCTTTTTGCGCCCAGGCGGTCAGCGGGATAGCCGGTAACAGAGCCAACAAAAAAACCGATAGGATTTTTCGCAGCACGGGGGTCTCCTCCTAAGCTAGATTGTGATGGAAGTTACGCGAAGCCGGCGGCTCAGTCAAACATTCGTTGCTATCCATATGCTGCAAAACTCGTAAGAATGCTTCGACAGGTCTCAGCATGAACGGATTTTCCCAACGGCTAGACCTATGATCCGTTTGCCCCTTCGGCAGGCTCAGGGCGGCTCTGAGCTCAATCGAAGGGCTCCGAAGAGTTTCTCAGCACTTTGCTAAGGTTTGATCAACGCCTTTACCGGATAAAGCCCTTCGATTTCACCGCCGACGGCGCGGATGCATTTTTCGGTTTCTTCAAGGGGAAACGTGTGCGTGACCATTTGCTGCACGGGAAACTTCGCCGCTTGGATCGCGTTCATGGCGATCTCGGTGGCGTCGTTGTCGGTGGTGAAGGCGCCCTGAAAACGAATTTGCCGGCGCACGATCAGGTTTACGTTGAGTGGCACATCGATGCCGTCGCGGGTAAGACCGCCGACCACCAGGGTGCCGAGGACGCGCACACATTCGACCGAAGTTTTGATTGCGTTTACGTTACCCGAAACATCGACGGCAACGTCGACCAGCTCGCCATCGGTTTCGGTTTTGATGACGTCAAGAACATTTTCCTTTTCGACATTGATGGTGCGCGTGGCGCCGAATTTTTTTGCCACTTCCAAGCGCTCGGCGTCGCGGCCCATGCCGGTGACAAAGATTTTTGCCGCCCCGGCGGTCTTGGACGCGAAGGTGCAGGCGAGCCCTTGCTGGCCCGGGCCTTGGATTAAGACCGAATCGCCCATTTTGACGCCGCCCTGGCGGATCGCCCATTGGAATCCGTTCGCCATCACGGCGCCGATTAACACCGCGGCTGCGGCGGGCAGGTCGTTGGTCACCTTGGTGACGAGTATGTCGGGAACGAGATAGAGATAGTCGGCGAAGCCACCGAATAGGTGCGGTGGGTTGGCACAAGTCGTTTGGCCGCCGTAGCCAATGCGCGCCTTGCAGAAGCGCGCCGCGCCACGCCGGCAATGGCCGCAGCGGCCGCAGCCTTTGGCGCCTTTCATAATGATGCGGTCGCCTTCTTTGATGCCGTGAATCGCCGCGGCTTCTTTACCGAGCTTTTCGACGCGGCCTAAAATTTCATGGCCGAGAATAAGCGGATAGGGCAAGCCGTTTTTGCCGCCGTGGAGATATTTAAAATCCGACCCGCAGACGCCGCCCATCTCGACTTTGACGAGCCCGCCATCGGATGGAACGTCGGGAATCGGGTATTCGCGAATCTCCAACTTATCGGGTCCAAGCAGAGTCGCACCGCGGCTGGTGGCCATAAACACCTCCGGTTTTTTGCCGACGTTATGGCAAGCGTCCTATGATCGTCAAGCGGGATGGGCGCAATGCATTGCGCCCCTACGACAGATCAAACCCACACTCATCCATCGATTTCTTCGACCTCGCTGCAGCGGATCTTATGGAGGGGCGCGATTCATCGCGCCCGCTTTGCTTGACAGCCGTGGAACTTTGCCTGTAGACCATCTTGTGCGCCGCGAAATTTTTAGAGGGAGAATGCTATGGCAAAAGTCGTAATCGGCATCGGCACTTCGCATAGCCCGCAGCTAAGCATTCGCGCCAAAGATTGGGCGCAGCTGCTCGGCGACAAAGATAAAACCGATCCGCGGTTGAATTATGACGCGCTGCTCAAGAAGGCCAAGCCGGGCATCGAGTCGGAGTTAACGCTGGAAAAATTTGAACAGCGCGATCAGGCCTGCCTGAAAGGCGTCGCAACTTTGGGGGATGCGCTGCGCCAGGCCAACGCGGACGTTGTTGTGGTTTTTGGCGACGATCAGCAAGAGCAATTCCACGACGAGAACATGCCGACGTTTGCGATCTATCACGGCAAAAGCGTGCCGGTGGTGAAAGACCACGGGCTGCGTCCCTCCGGCTGGAAGGATGCCGAGCGGCGCGGTTGGGCGGAGACCGAGCCGGAGTATGAGAACGCGCAGGAGCTTGCCAATCATCTAATCCGAGGTTTGAACGATGCTGAGTTCGACATCGCCCGCTGCAGCAAGTTGCGCGCCGAGATCGGCGTCGGGCATGCGTTTAGTTTTCTCTACCGGCGCGTGCTGCCCGGCAGCAAGGTGCCGATCGTGCCGGTGATGGTCAACACCTATTATCCGCCGAACCAACCGACGCCGAAACGCTGCTACGCTTTCGGTCAGGCGGTGCGCAAGGCGATCGATTCATGGAACAGCGATGCGCGCGTGGCGCTGCTCGCTTCGGGCGGCCTGAGCCACGTCGTCATCGACGAAGAGATCGATGCCATGACCATCGACGGTTTGAAAAACAAAAAGCCGGATGTGTTATTTCGCCTGCCGCGCGAACGGTTGAAGGCCGGCACGTCGGAGATTTTGAATTGGGTGGCGCTCGCGGGTGCGATGGAAGATCGCGATTTGAAATATCTAGAATACGTGACGACCTATCGCTCGCCGGCGGGCACCGGCTGCGGGATGGGCTTTGCGTATTGGCAGTGAATGATCGTTTCGAGTTCCGCGTTTCGGGTTCAAAGATCGGATGAAGATTTTCAGGAGTTTGCATGGCAAGGGAAGCGATTATTGAGAGGCTGTTGAAGCTCGACACTTGTTCGGTGTCGGATGGCATGGATAGTTTGGGCGTCAAAGGTGCTACGTGGGGCGTGCGGCCGCAATGGCAGTGCCCGCGCATTGCGGGGCGCGCGGTGACGATGAAGATCAAACCGCAAGGCTTACAGCAGCCGACGCAGCATCTCGGCACCACGGCCATCGAAGTGGCGAGCCCTGGCGACATTATCGTCATCGACAACGGCGGCCAGCCGCAATTTTCTTGCTGGGGTGGATTGCTCTCGCTGTCGGCCAAACTAAAAGGCGTCAGCGGCGTGGTGATCGACGGCGCCTGCCGCGATATCGATGAAGCGCGCGATTTGGCGTTTCCCGTCTATGCGCGCGGCGTCGTGCCGATGACAGCGCGCGGCCGGGTGATGCAGGAATCGTTCAATCAAGAAATCGAGTTTGCCGGCGTGCAATGCCATCCCGGCGACCTCGTGCTGGCCGACGGCAGCGGCATCATCATTATTCCGCGAGAGAAAGAAAACGAAATCCTTGTCGCCGCGGAGGCGGTCTTTGCCAAGGAACAGGAAATGGCCGCGGGCATTCGCAAGGGCTATTCGGGTTTGGAAATGTTGGAAAAGCTCGGCTACGAGCAGATGCTGAATAAGAAGTCTTAGGAGAAGCAATGGATTCGGTAGTTGAAGGGTTCAGAAAACTTTCCGTCGCGGGCGTCTCGGACGCCATGGACCGGCTCGGCATTGTCGGTCAGTGCTTGGGCATTCAATCGATCAACCAGGGCAACCGCATGGCCGGGCGCGCGTTTACCATCAAATATATTCCCTGCGGCACCGTGAAGGGCACCGTCGGCGACTACATCGACGATGTGCCGCCGGGCGACGTCGTTGTGCTCGACAACGCCGGCCGCTTAGACTGCACGGTGTGGGGCGATATTTTGACTGCCGTGGCGCACAAGCGCGGCGTCGGCGGCACGGTGGTGCACGGCGTCTGCCGCGACGTGGCGCGCAGCTTCGAATTGAAATATCCGATCTTCAGCCGCGCCAAGTATATGCGCACGGGTAAAGACCGCGTCGAAGTCGATGGCATGAACGTGCCGGTGTCGATGGGCGAAGTGCAGGTGAAGCCGGGCGACATCATGCTCGGCAGCGACGACGGTGTGCTGGTGGTGCCGAAGGACAAAGAGCAGGAGATTCTCGCCTTGGCGCAATCGATCTCAGAGGCGGAAGACAAGATTCTCAAATCGGCCCTGAGCGGCATGCGCCTCGACGAAGCGCGCAAGGTGCACAAGTACCACGAGTTGCAACGGAAGATCTGACTCACCACGAAGGCACGAAGGACACAAAGCTCGGTGTCCTTCGTGTCTTCGTGGTGAAAAAATTCTTATCTAGATATGACCACAATCGATTCCACGACGATTCAACGCGCGGCCAAATTTGGCGCCGCGACGATTCACGAAGCGATGGGCAAGAAGGGCGCGCTGCCCTACGGCATCAAGCCGATCGCGTCGAATATGAAACTCTGCGGGCCGGCGGTGACTGTGAGCTCGCCGGCGGGCGATAACCTGATGTTGCACCAGGCGCTCTATGTCGCGCAGCCGGGGTCGATCATGGTCGTCGAAGTCAGCGGCGGCTACGAGTACGGCTATTGGGGCGAGATCATGACCATCGCGGCGCAGGAGCGAAAGATTGCTGGGCTAGTGATCGATGGCTGCGTGCGCGACGCCGACTTGATCGAGGAGTTTGGCTTTCCCGTGTTTGCCCGCGGCCTGTCGATTCGCGGCACGGGCAAAGACGCCGGCGGGTCGATCAACCAAGCGATCAAGATCGGCGATGTGACGATCAACGCCGGCGATTTGATCGTCGGCGATCGCGATGGTCTAGTAGTGATCGCGGCGGCGGATATTCAATCGGCGCTCGATGCGTCGCAGAAGCGCGAAGATAAGGAAGACCAGATTATGAAGGATCTGCGCGCCGGCAAAAGCACGTTGGAAATTTACGGCTGGCCGTCTGCTCCCTAGCGCTCGCAATCTCAGATTTCAGAGAACTCCAATGCTGACCACCGATGAGAACTTGTTCATTACCCAAGTTAGCAAGGGCACGCCTTGCGGCGAGCTGCTGCGCCGTTATTGGCATCCGGTGGCGGCGGCGGCGGAGTTGACCGACGAGAAGCCGATCAAAACAGTCAAGATTCTCAACGAAAAGTTGGTGGTCTATCGCGATAGGTCGGGCAAGTACGGTCTTGTCGGCGAGCGGTGTCCGCATCGACTCGCTTCGCTTGCCTACGGACGTGTCGATCACGAAGGCATTCGCTGCCCCTATCACGGTTGGAAGTTCAACGGCGCTGGGAAGTGTCTGGAGCAGCCGGCCGAGCCTGCGGACAGCACCTTTAAAGAGCGCATCAAGCATGTTGCTTATCCGGTCGAGTATCTCGGCGGCCTGATCTACGCTTACCTCGGCCCGGCGCCGGCGCCGCTGTTACCGCGCTGGGATGTGCTGGTGTGGGAGCGCGGCAAGCGCTGGATCGTCAAAGACTCGCTGATCGACTGCAACTGGCTGCAAGCGATGGAGAACAGCGTCGATCCGGCGCATCTGTTCTGGCTGCACGGCGACACGGCGCACTTGGCGCCGCGGGTCAAAAAATATTCCGAGAAGCATGAGTTCATCCGCTTCGAGTACGGCATCAAAAAACGGCGCACGACATTGCCGCTGGCAACCGGTGGCAAGCCTGAAGTCGACGAGCACCCGTTGCTATTTCCAAGCGTGCTGCGCCATGTAGCGCGGTTCAAAGGCGGCCATCGGCACAATCTGCAAATCCGTGTGCCGGTGGACGATACCCACACGCAAGTTTTCCGCGTGAGCTTTTTGCCGACGGCGACCGACCACTCACCCGCGGACATGGATGTGCCGTTTCGTTGCGAGCAGCTCAAAACCGGCAGCCGCGAATACGACATGAGCTTGGTTTCGGCGCAGGATTCGATGGCCTGGGAAACCCAAGGCCCGGTGATGGATCGATCGCAAGAGCATCTCGGCGTCGCAGACGAGGGGATTATTGAGCTGCGCAAAATGCTGCGTGAACAGATTGAGCACGTGCAGCAAGGGTTTGATCCGTTGGGAGTGATCCGCGACCCGGCGAAAAATCGGCTCATCGATCTCGGTGTGATCAACGAGCGCATTGGCCTGCATGCCGCGAAAGCGGCGTAGCGTACAATGCGTTTTCGGATTGCTATTCTCGCGAAATCGAGAAAACCCAGGCGCGTGTTCCCCCCTGCCGAATCGTTAATACCTAAAAATTCCATGCATCGTATAACTACCTGATTTTAAAGAGCTTTGTTGCTATTTCTCTTGCTGTCGGGGACGCGATGCTTTACTATCTGGCGATATGTGGCAGGCGAAATTGGCAATTCTTAGCAGCACTGCGCGCATTTGCGCTTTTGCGCTGCTTTTTCTAAGCATCTCAACCCTCCAGGTCTCCGCTGCTGCCGCGCCAAGTTGGCAAGCCGAATGGGAAAAGACTCTAGCCGCTGCCGAAAAAGAAGGCCAAGTCACTGTCTATGGCCCGCCGGGCATCAACTACCAGGACGCGATTGGCTCGTTCCAAAACTCGTTTCCCAAGATCAAACTCGTTTACGTGGCTGGTTCGGGCACGGTGAACGCGCAGAGGCTCGTGACTGAACGCCGGGCCGGAAAATTTCTCGCCGACGCTTTTATCGGCGGCTCCGGATCGATCATCGATGTGTTGTTCGACGGCAACATGCTCGAACCGATTCCGCCCATGCTTGTCCTTCCCGAAGTGCGCGATCAGTCGCTATGGTTCAACAAGACCCACATCTACGCCGATGCCAAAGGTCAACATGTCTTCATGATGATGGGGAATGTGAACTCGAACATCGCCGCCTATAACACTAAGATTACCAAGCCCGAGGGGCTCAAGTCGCACTTGGATCTGCTGCATCCCAAATGGAAGGGAAAGATAGTTGCCTACGATCCACGGGCGCGCGGCCATATTCAAAACGTGCGGGCGCTTTATCACAACCCAAAACTGGGCGGCGAGTTCTTTCGGCGTTTCTTTTCCGAGACCGACGTGACGCTAAGCCGCGACCAACGGCTGATGATCGACTGGGTAGCGCAGGGCAAATATGAGCTGTCGGTTTTCTCCTCGAACAATGATGTCTTCGACGCCAAGAGAAAGGGTCTGCCGATCGATATCATAGACGCGCCGGACGACGAATCCTACATGTCCGGGGGCTTCGGCCATGTCGGTATCGTCAACAAAACGCCGCATCCCGCGGCGGCGAAAATCTTTCTCAACTGGCTGCTCTCCAAGGAGGGCCAGCTCAGGTGGCAGGAAAAGGCCAACGATAACTCGCTGCGGACCGACATTCCCAAACATATGCTGTCGGACCAAGCGATGATTCCCAAAGAAAAGGGCCGATATATGAATACGAGCTTGCCGCAATATCAGGACATCGATGTGGCGTTGAAGATCGTCGATGACGCCTTGGCAAAAGCCGGCAAGAAATAGCTTCGGAGGCACCAAGTATGTTGACCAAAGAAGAAAATGAGATGTTAACCCGAGTGGGGCCTGGCACACCGGCGGGCGAATTGCTGCGCCGCTATTGGCTGCCGGTGGGCGTCGCCAAAGAGTTGACGCCGGAGAATCCGACTCAGGTTGTGCAAATACTCGGTGAAACCCTGGTGCTCTTCCGTGACAAAAAAGGCAACGCCGGTTTGATCAACGACCGCTGCCCGCACCGCGGCGTGTCGCTTTCCTACGGCCGCTGTGAAGAGCGCGGCATCTCCTGCGCCTATCACGGCTGGTTGTTCGATACCAAGGGCAATTGCCTTGAAACTCCCGCAGAGCCGGCGGAAAGCAAGTTCCATTTGACAGTAAAACAGAAGACCTATCCGATACAGCAATTATGCGGTTTGTATTGGACCTACATGGGCCCAGGCGCCGCGCCGTTGATCCCCAACTTTGATATCTGGTTTCGCAAAGACGGTCGGCGCCAGATTTTCATCCAGCCGCAACTCGACGCCAACTGGTTCCAGCCCATGGAGAACTCCATGGATCCGGCGCATTTGCAGATTCTTCATCAAGAAACGGCCGGTCGTGGCCGCGCCATTGCGGACTCGACGCGCGGGTTGACCGACGACGTCGCCGGCTTCGATTTTTACGAAACTCACTACGGCCTGATGAAAAAGCGCACCTACAAAAACGGCATGGTCGACGAGCATCCGGTGATCTTCCCGAACATTTTGCGCCAGGGCAACGTCGGTCAGATTCGTGTGCCGATGGACGACACGCACACGAAGATTTATTTTGTCCGTTTTTTCCCGAGCGAGAAGGGCGAAATCATCGAGAACGACGATCCGCCGGTGGAGTACATCAAGCCGTACAAGAACCCGCCGGATCAACTGCACCCATTCACTCGTTTCCGCATGGATTTGGTCCAGTCGCAAGATCATATGGCTTGGGAAACCCAGGGGCCGATTTGCGACCGCACGAACGAACGCCTAACCAGCTCGGATCGCGGCGTCATCTTGCTGCGCGAAGTAATGTTCCGCGAAATGAAGAAAGTCCAGCAGGGCCAAGATCCAATGGGCGTGGTTCGCGACCCGGCGAACAATCCGTTGATCGATACCCATCTGATGGAATCCATCGAACAAAGCACTATGGATCGCGCGCCGCGCGCCGTTAACCAATAACGGCGCGACTGGTGCTCCGGGCCCCCTCTGTTGCCTCCGGAGGCGGCCTTTTTTTTTCGCCTTGTTGCTTCCCTTGCCTTAGTTTTTCGACACGATTATGATTCGGCGAACTCTTCAAGCAGAATGGAAGCTTAGCTATGGCCGATCTATCGAAACTCCGTGAGTTGGTCTCGCAGTCCTGCCGTATTCTCGGCAAGCTCAACCTAACCAAAGAGCCCAGCGGTCACGTCAGCGCCCGTGTGCCGGGCGAAGACAAGGTTCTGATCAAAGCGCGTGGACCGGAGGAGTCCGGTCTGCGCTTCGTCAGCGCGCGCGACATCATCACCGTTGACTTCAATGGCAAGAAAGTCGCCGGCGACGACGGCCTCGACGTGCCCCAGGAAGTCTTCATTCACACCTGGTTGTACAAGACGCAACCGAAGGTCGAGTGCGTCGTGCACGTGCATCCGCTGCACGTGGTCTTGTTCACAATCTGCAACAAGCCGATTCAGCCGCTCTACGGCGCCTACGATCCGTCAGGTCTGCGCTTGTTGGTCGATGGTTTGGCGACTTACCCGCGCAGCATCACGGTCTCCAACGAAAAACTCGGCGAAGAGTTCGCCAAAGCGATGGGCGACAAACAAGCATGCCTGATGCGCGGCCACGGCATCACCAGCGCCGGGCCTAACGTGCAGGATGCGACGCTGACCGCAATCAAGTTGAACGACGCGGCGGTGATCAACTATCAAGCCAATCTGCTCGGCGTGCCCCAGCCGATCCCGCAAGAAGATATCGACATCATGGTCGGCAAATCCCGCGGCCCAAGCGCGGTGCATGCCGGCTCGAACTGGCGCTATTACTGCAAGCTGTTGGACGAGGAATAGAACTGAGCGAGCGCTGGAAGAGCGGGTTGGGTGGCCGGCCTTACCGCGTGTATCGGCGCTTGGGCGATTTTACTCAGTCACTGAGTATTTTTACTCAATGACTGAGTAATGTCTGCAGATAGTTCGTAGCGCTTCGGGGAGCGGTTTTTGATAAGCCGCGATTAACACGTTGAAATACAGAAGAAGGTCGGTCTAGACTCCACAGTAATGAAATCCGAAGCCGCGGAGGCATCTTCGCTCACCGCACAGTGGCGCGTCACGCCGATACGCGTCGCGGAGTTTTCGCTGCTTATCTTTCTGGCGGTCGCCATGGGGTTACCGCTGCTGTTCTTGTTGAACGGCAGTTTCAACCTCGCGGCGCCTGGCAAAGACGCGGTGTATGGACTGGCCAATTGGGTCCGTGCCTTTTCCGACCCGACGACGTTGAGCGCTTTGTGGATGAGTTTCTTGCTTTCCGTCGTTCGCTTGCTTCCGGCGATGCTTATCTCGGTGATCTTTGCCTGGCTGATCGCGCGCACGGACATGCCGGGCGGTAAGTTCATCGAGTCGGTTTGTTGGATCGCTTATTTCGTGCCGGATTTTCCTCTGGTGCTGGCATGGATTCTCCTGCTCGATCCGAACTTCGGTTTTCTCAACGGTTTGGCAAAACCATTCGTTGAAGGTCCGCTGTTCAACCCTTACAGCTTTTGGGGCATCGTCTGGGTGCACACTTCCACAGGAGGCATTTGGTTCAAAGTGATGCTGTTGGTGCCGGTGTCTCGCCGGCTCGGCGCGGCGCTGGAAGAAGCGGCGCGGGTCTCCGGCGCATCGACCGTGATGATGCTCCGGAGGATTACTTTGCCGGTGCTGGCGCCGATGATTCTTGCAGTCTCCGTTTTGAGCTTTATCCGTGGCCTCCAATCGTTCAACACCGAGCTTTTGCTCGGCACACCGGCGGGTATCTACGTTTACTCCACGAAAATCTACGACTATCTCCATCGCGAACCACGGGCCTATGGCGAAGCGACCGCGCTGGGGTCGGTGTTCTTGGTTGTGCTGGCGATTCTGCTGTTCTTTTACTGGAAATACCTGAGCGGCAATCGCAAATTCACCGTTGTGACCGGACAGGGTTACTCAACCATGCGCGTGAAGCTCGGCAAGTGGCGCTTCGCCGCTTTGGGTGGATGCTTGCTCTATGTCGCGGTCATGATGTTTTTGCCGCTGGTGTTTTTGGTCCTTGGCTCCTTCATGCGCCGCTACGGTTTTTTCAACATTGCGTCACCCTATACGCTGGCGCACTGGCAGAACCTTTTCACCGATGCGATTTTTCTCGAGGCGCTGAAGAACAGTTTGATCATCGCCAGCGTGACGGCGCTGGGCGGTATCTTGCTTTATTCTGCAATTGCTTACTTATTGGTTTCCAAACGGACAATCACCGCGCCGCTGCTCGAAAGCCTCTGTTGGATTCCCCACGTGCTGCCGGGCATTCTTCTGGGACTCGGCATTCTCTGGCTATTTTTGGCGACGCCGCTGCGTTACTTTTTCTACGGCACAGTATGGGGCATCGCGCTGGCGCTGATTCTCGCTGATAGCCCAGTGACAACGCAGGCGTTCAAAGCGGGGCTGTTGCAATTGGGCAACGAGCTCGAAGAGGCGGCGCGGGTGAGCGGTGCGTCGTGGTCTTACACCTACGGGCGGATTCTCCTGCCGCTGCTCGCGCCGATTGCTGCCGCCGTCGGCTTGATGAACTTTGGCAGCGCGTTGACGAGCATTAGCACACCGATCTTGCTCTACAGCCATCAATCGCGCCCGTTGGCGATCTTGCTGCTTGAATATAGCTTCACGGGTGAGTTAGAAAGATCAGCGGCTCTCGGCCTGTTGATCACCGTGATCATCGGCGTGATGATGCTGGTCGGCAGGAGGTTTGGGTTGAAGCTGGCTGGCTCGGAATGATGCGGATTACCTCGCGCGGAGACGCAGAGGACGCAAAGTTCGGATAGGAATTAACACGAAGACGCGAAGGGCACGAAGCTGAAAGAATTTTTATGGCGCGATTTATTACGCCCGCGTTCTCGATAGGGGAAGGAGCGACATGAAAAGTATCTTCACATTTTTATTCATCGTTCTTTTCAGCGGCTCCGCCGCGGCCCAAACCAAAGGCGAGAAAGAATGGCAAGACGTCATTGCCGCCGCGAAAAAAGAAGGCAAAGTTGTGGTCGCCGGTTCGCCCGACCCGGTGATGCGCAACGAGGTGATTCCCAAGTTCACTTCGCGCTTTGGCATACCCGTGGAGTTTGTCGCGGGCCGGTCGAGCCAGATCGTCGCTCGGGTTGAGACGGAGCGGGCGTCGGGCATTTACACGATCGATGTCTTTCTCGCGGGGCCGGATACTTCGGCGAACGAGCTTTACAAGGACAAGATGATCGATCCGCTGAAGCCTTTGCTCGCGATGCCCGAAGTGGTCGACGGGTCTAAATGGAAAAACGGCAAAGTTTGGTTTGCCGACCCGCAGGAGCAGTTCGTCGTGCGTGCGTTCAGCAGCGTGGCCACGCTGTTATTTATCAACACTGAGCATGTCAAGCCGGAAGAGATGCGTGACATGAAGGACCTGCTCAATCCCAAATGGCGCGGCAAGATCGCCGCCGAGGATCCGACCACGACCGGCGCTGGCGCCAACAAGGCAGCGCGCTTTCATCACGATCTCGGCGAAGAATTCGTCAAGAAGCTCTACATCGAACAGAAGCCGGTGCGCACGCGCGATCGGCGCCAGATGACCGATTGGCTGGCGCGCGGCACCCAGCCGATCTGCCTCGATTGCCGCGAGGATGACGTCCGGCCCTTGCTCAAGGATGGATTTAAGATTCTCGAAATTTTCGAGCTGAACGGCGCGGCGCCGACGATCAACGGCTCGCCCTGGATGTTGTCGCTGGCCAACAAAGCGCCGCATCCGAAGGCCGCGCAAGTTTTTGCCAATTGGATTCTCTCGAAAGAGGGGCTGGAGACCTACGGCCGCGGCTATGGCTCGGCGACGCTGCGCACCGATATCGACGAGTCCTATCTGAAGCCCGGTAATCTGCCCAAGAAAGGCGTGAAGTATTTTGACGATACCGAGTGGAAGTGGGTCGTCACGGGCAGGCAAGAACATCGCGATAAAGTTTGGCAGCTCTTGAAGGCAGCGCGCTGACGGGCCGTTGGCGCGCGCAAACCGTTAGATAGCAATACGTCAAACAGAGAAAGGATCGACTATCATGGCTAAGAAAATGAAGATATTTTATCGGGCGCCGAGTCACGTGCCGCTTTGGAAGGTGATGGAAGAAGGCGGCTTTCTCGCCAAGCAGGGCATTGAGATGGAGATGGGTTCGCTCGAAGGGCAGCGTAAACGTGCCGCCGAAGGGTTGAGAGCCGGCGAGCTCGATATCGTTTCTGGCAATCATCACAACTTATACGTTCGCAAAGCCTTGCACGGCGACCCGTACGTGCACATCGGCCAGAGCAATAACTCTTGGCGCGAGACCTTTCTGGTCTGTGGCAAGGGCGTCAATGGCGTGCAGGATTTGAAAGGCAAAAAAGTCGTCATGGATGATTTCGACGGCCATACCGGGCTAAACGTCTGGCTCTATCTGCACAAACATGGCCTGGAAGAAGGGCGCGATGTCGAGCTGGTGCAAAACGGCAAGAAAGGCGAAGAGCGTGCCCGTGACGTGATGGCCGGTCTGTTCGACGCGACGTTCATCCGCGCCGTCGACCGGCTGCGCGCGCTCAAGTTCGGCGCCAAGATCATCGAAGTCTCGCCGATGGCGATGATCGAAGGCGTGACGCTGACGACGACGACCACTTATGTGAAAAATCACGAAGACGAGTGCCGCTCACTGATCAAAGCCATGGTCGATGGCACGCATTTCTTCAAAACCAACAAAGCCGACACTCTGAAGATTGTCCAGAAGCACTGCTCCGACCTGCTCAAGATTCGCGGCGATGAAGAATGGGAATGCTTTTACGACAATCAGGTGCAGACCCTCGAAAGCGCGCCTTACCCGTCTTTGGAGGCGGTGCAAAACGTATTCGCCCTGGCGGTTAAGCGCAATCCAGAAATCAAAGAGTACAATCCGCTGGCGCTGTGGGACTTGCACTACGTCAAAGAGCTCGACGACAGCGGCTATATCCGGAACTTGTATAAGTAACTCGCAAGCTCGTCACTTGCGTAGAAAGCCCGGTGCAGATGTTCTTCACCGGGCTTTCTCGCTTATGCGCGTTTCAATGGCGACTCGCCTAGCAGCCCGCAATTGTGGTATGGCTCGGGCATATGGAAGAAGTAAAAATCGTCGACACCACCCTGCGCGATGGCGACATCAGCCTGTGGGCCTATGGCATGACTACGGGCATGATGCTGCCGACGTTGCCTCACCTGGACGAAGCGGGTTTTGACTCGATGGAGTTCTTTCTAAACTTGCGGCTGAAAAAATTCGTCCGCGAGCACAAGGAAGATCCTTTCGATTGGCTGCGTCTGGGCACCAAGCAAGTGAAGAAGACGCGGCTGCGTTACCACGGCGGACTGCACAGCGGTTTTGAGTTCATTCCGTACTGCATTCGCGAGCTGTTGATCAAAACCGTCGTCAAATACGGTATCGATCTGACCCGCTCATCGAACGCTTGGAACAACTACGAGCTCCTGGGCAAAGAGGCGATCGAGCTGAAGAAGCTCGGCATGGAGATGGTGATGAATCTGATCTATGCCGTCTCGCCGCGCCACACCGACGAATACTATGCACAGAAAGCACGCGACGCCGCGGCGTTGAAACCCTATCGGCTTTGTTTCAAAGACGTCGGCGGCATGCTGACGCCCGAGCGCACACGGACGCTGGTGCGACTGATCAAGCAAAACATTGGCGATACGCCGTTAGAATTTCACGCCCACTGCAACAACGGCTTGGCGCCGTTCAATCTGCTTGAAGCGGTCAAAGAAGGCGTGCGCATCGTCCACACGGCGATACCGCCGCTCGCCAATGGCTCGTCGCAGCCATCGGTTTTCAACGTCGCCAGCAACCTGCGAGCGCTCGGCTACAAGCCGTTGGTCAATACCGACGTGCTGCTGCCGGTGAGCGAACATTTCAGTCGCGTCGCCAAGGAAGCCGGCCTGCCCGTGGGAACACCGCGTGAGTATGATCAAGCCTGGTACGGCCATCAAGTTCCCGGCGGTATGATTTCCAATCTGCGCCATCAACTGAAGCTCATGGGCAAAGAAGACAAGATGGCGGAAGTGCTAGAAGAGATTTCCCGCGTGCGCGCCGAGCTGGGCTATCCGATCATGGTGACGCCATTCGCTCAGTTCGTCGGCAGCCAGGCGGCGATCAACGTCATGCTCGGTGAGCGCTACAAAGAGGTCACCGACCAGGTGATCCAATACGCGCTGGGCCTTTGGGGTAAAGAAGGCAGCGATTACATGGATAAGGAAGTCAAAGCGAAGATTCTTAACCGAGCGCGCGCCCGTGAAATTGAAAAGACCGTCTATCCTGAACCGTCGTTGGCTGAAGTGCGCAAACAGTACGGCGGGCCGCACTTGTCCGATGAAGATTTGCTGCTGCGCTTCTACGCCGGGCCGGAGTTTGTCGACGCGCTGAAAAATGCCCCGCCGCGCAAAGAATATCTCGACGCGCGCAAGCCGTTGGTTCGTTTGGTCGAGGAGTTGGGCAAAAAGAAATTGGCCCATGTGTACATTCGCAAGGGGGATTTTTCGCTAACCATCGCGCGCTAGCGCGCGCGCTTAGTATTCCAGATTCCAGATTAGCTCGGACAAACAATTTGGAATCTGGAATTTCCAAGGAGGTCCTTATGGCCAAAGTGGAACCGTACACCGAGCACTGGGGTCGCGAAGGGTTCTACGGCGATGGTATCAATGTGCTGCGGGCGCAGCATGTGCCGGATTTTCTCCGAGTGAGCGGCCCGCACGCGCCGCACCGATTCAACATCGCGGATGTGAACTTGGCCGATCGCGCGGATGCCGGTGCTTTGCCAACGCCGGTTATGTTGAGCCGCACCGGCGCGCAGCTTTGCGTGTCGGTGCGTGAGCGGCCGATGCCGTTTGTGATTGCCAACGTCGAAGCCGATGAGGTGCATTTCATTCAGCAAGGTGAGGTCCGTTTCGCCACGGCCTACGGAAACATTACCGGTGGTGCCGGCGACTTTGTTTTTATCCCGCGCGCGGTGCCCTATCGCATCGAAACAGAAAGAGGGCCGACGTTGTCGCTGATCGTAGAAACTCCCGGGGCGACGAAGTTCGCTGCGGCGCCACAATTCGAGCCGCAGATCGAAAGCGCTGTCATCGAGAGTCGTCCGGCGCAGAGCGTCGAGACGACGGTGTTGCTAAAATCGTTCGACGGCGTGACGCGCTACGTCAAGCCCTACGATCCATTTGCGATGGTCTCGGTCAGCGGCGGCAACAATCCGGTGTGGAAAATCAATCTGAAAAATATCCCGGTCAACGAAGCAGGCCATCCGCGGCAGTTCGCCGCCTCGCCAAACAATGACGAACTGTTCTACACGTTAAGTGCGCGGCGCCGGCGCCGGCCGCCGATGCACTACAACGCCGACTACGACGAAATGATTTTCTACTTCACTGGGCCGGGCGCCTACGGCGCGGTGAAAGAGCCCGGCACACTGACGTGGGTACCCAAGGGTGTGCCACACCATGGGCCGACTGAAGATGTGCCCGAGGGATATCTAGCCTGGATGCTGGAGTCGCGCCCGACGCTGCGGCTCAGCGACGCTGGCCAAAAGGTCGCGCAGTTGATGGAAACCGACCTCTACGGCCCGCACCCGTCGGGTCGGAGATAAGAAATATCTCGCGCAAAGGCGCAAAGGACGCAAAGGTCTCGGGAAAATTCTTTCTTTGCGTCCTTTGCGCCTTTGCGCGAGGGATATCCGGCTCATAACCCTGTCGTGCTTGCCGGTGGTTTTCGGTGGTGCGTCGCCTGCTCGTAGGCGTAGGCGAACTTGATCATGTTGCCGTCATCGTAGGGCCGGCCGATGAAGCATAGGCCGGCTGGAAGATTATCCCGCGTGAAACCGGCGGGCACGGTGATCGTCGGCACCCAGATTAAAAAAGTATTCAACGTCGGCGCGCCCTTCTGATCGACGTAGGGCGGTGCGATGCCGTCTTTGATGAACGTCGGTTGATGCTCGACAGTTTTGTGCACGATGGCATCGAGCTTGTTGTCGGCCATCACCTTTAAGAACAGCGTCATCAGCTCGTCCTGCGCGCGCAGAAATTCGTAATGTTTGGCGGCGTCGGGGCTGCGCTTGAATCGTTCCTGTGAATGTTTGACAACTTTGGCGAAGTCCGGCGCGGCGATGACGTCTTGGGCGGTTTTGAATGGCGCCTTGGCGCTGCGGCCGTAGTAATTCTTGAACGATTGATCGGTGTCGCCCGGGCCGCCCGATCGTTTCGCCAGCAGCTCTTTGATTTTCGGAATGGCAATCGGATCGACCAACACGGCGCCGGCGGCTTTGAGATCAGCGATTGCCTTGTCGAAAACGTCGGAAATCTTTTTGAAGTCTTCGGATTCCGGTTCGGCGTGCAAACCGATGGACTCGCGCATCACACCGATGCGCGCGCCCTTGAGTCCATCTTTGTTCAAGAACTTAGTGAACGTATCGGGCAGATTGCCAACGCCCCGCGCGGTGATCGGATCTTCCGGATCATAGCCGGCCATGACATCGAGCAGAATCGATAAGTCTTTCACTGTGCGCGCCATTGGGCCGAGTGAACCGAACAATTCCGGCCAGCAGCCGAAGACGCCGCCGCGGCTGACGATCCCTGCCGACGGCCGCATGCCAGCGATACCATTCCAAGTGGATGGCCGGCGGATCGACGCCAACCCTTCTTGACCGACGGCAACCGTAGAAAAATTCGCCGACACGGCAGCTGCCGATCCACCCGATGAACCGCCAACGGTGCGCTCGGTGTCATAGGGATTTCTTGTCGAACCGAACAGCGAGCCATGGGTGTCGCCGCCGCCCAATTCACCGAGCGTCGCTTTGGCGAGAATCACCGCGCCGGCTTTGCGCAATTTCTCGGCGACGAAACAATCGCGATCGGGAAAAAATTCCTTGAAAAGAACCGACCCCAACGTTGTCGGCATGCCTTTGACGTCGGCTTGATCTTTGACGATGACCGGAATGCCGTGCAGGGGTCCCGTGGGCCCGGAGGTTTTATAGGCGGCATCGAGGCGATCCGCTTCCTTGAGAGCATCGTTATTCAACGAGATGATCGCGTTGATGTTCGGGCCCTTCTGGTCGAACGCTTCGATGCGATCCAAATACATTTGCACCACTTGCCGGCAAGTGACCTGGCCGGATTTGTAAGCAGCGTGGATGTCATCGACGGTCGCTTCAACGACGTTGAAATTATTTGCTTGTGCCATGAAAGTTCTCCTCCAGGTGGGATCATTCCTTTGATATTCCAAAGGGGTGCGCTGTGTCTAGCTGCAGAGCAAAAAACTTCGCTGAAAGATTTGTGCGAAAAATGTTTTTCACTGCGAACTTTCAAGCAAAAATCACCCAGTCCACAGAAACTGTTGATAACTCTGTGGATAACTTTCGCTACCCCCTGGGGAAGCGGCGGTGGGATGCCTAGCCGAGCCCTTTGCATATAATTTTGGCTCAAAAAGTTGCGCAAATTCAGGAAGTTGAATCACCGACCTGTTTTCTAGTTTGGCGCTGTGGCAAGGCCGCTGAAAGATCGCTCCAGCGAACCAAAAAACTGCCGCGACTTGAGAGTTATCAACAGATTGTGTGTTCATCTTTGTACTCGTTGTCAGTGCCAGAAGTGATTGTTATAGAAGAATTTTTGCCTCAATATCGTCATCAACCGAGGAGAATTCATGGCAGTCATGTCGCAACGCGTCGCCGGTTTCGGCACGACCATCTTCAGCGATATCAATGCGCTCGCCCTAGAACACAAAGCCGTGAACTTGGGGCAAGGAGCGCCCGATTTCGATGGCCCGCCCGAAGTTTTGGCCGCTGCCGTGCGCGCGGTCAACAGCGCGCTCAATCAATATGCGCCGGGAGCGGGAATGAAAACCGCGCGCGAAGCGATCGCGCGTCACGCGGAACGTTTTTACGAACAAAAACTAAATCCCGACAACGAAGTCTTGATCACCACCGGCGCCACTGAAGGAATGTTCGCCGCGATTCTCGGACTTGCCGATCCCGGCGACGAAGTCATCGTTTTTCAACCGGTGTATGACACTTACGTACCCAACATGGTGATGGGCGGCGTGATGCCGCGCTACGTCACGCTGCGCGGCGATGGTTGGAATTTCGACCCCGACGAATTGGCCAAAGCGTTCACCTCGCGCACGCGCGCGATCATCGTCAACACGCCGCACAACCCGACGGGAAAAGTCTATGCGCGCGAGGAGCTGCGCATCATCGCCGATCTCTGCGTCAAGCATGATGTCGTCGCCATCACCGACGAAGTCTACGAACATATCGTCTATGACGACGCCATGCACACGCGCCTGGCGACGTTAGCCGGCATGCAAGATCGCACCGTGACGATCAGCAGCTTGGGAAAAACCTTCAGCGTCACAGGTTGGAAAATCGGTTGGGCGACCGGGGCCGCTCCATTGGTCCACGCGGTCAATCAGGCGCACCAATTCATTACGTTTGCGGTTGCGTCGCCGTTGCAAGCCGCGGCGGCCGCGGCGCTCGACTTGCCGTTTAGCTTTTACGAGAACTTACAGGCAACCTACCAGGCGCGCCGCGACCGCATGGTCGAAGTATTGAAAAAGGCAGGATTCAAAGTGCTAAAATCCCAGGGCAGCTATTTCATCATGGTCGACTGGCGCAATGTGGCGCCGGCGCATGTGGAAAATGACATGCAGTTTGCCCAATGGCTGATCAAAGAGATCGGCGTTGCCTGTATTCCCGCCAGCCCGTTTTACCGGGACGCCGACAAGCCGCTGGCGAAGAACTTTGCCCGCTTTGCGGTGTGTAAGAAAGATGAAACGCTTGACGGGGCGGCGGAGCGACTGCTGAAACTGGCGGGTTGATCGTACTTCGATGGGGAAAACTTTCACCACGAAGGCACGAAGGACACGAAGGCAAGAAAAGAAACTCAAAACGCTTTTTTCGAATTTCGTGTACTTCGCGTCTTCGTGGTGAGTCCGAATCTTACAGTTTCGAGAGATCGGTGATCTTGCCGCGCCGGCCCGCATGGTAGAAGTTGGGCCACTCTTCGACTTGTGCGTCGTGGTATTTTTCTCGGTACCACTGGGCCACTTCACCGGCGGTGGCGAACCACACCTTGGGATGTTTCTTGGCGTAGCGGATGAATTCGCGCAGCAAGAACGCCCGGAACGGCCGGCCGCCGACAAACGGATGATTGCCCCACATCATGAACTTGGGGTCGCGCGCGCCCTCTTCGTAGAGGCAATCGAAGGTGTCTTTCCACATTTGCAATAAATCGCGCGGCGTTCTGCCGGCGCGTTGATAGCTGGAATAGTCGTTCAAGTCCTGGAAGTACGACAGCACGGTTAATTCTTTTTTCCCGACTTTGAGCGTGTAGGGCGTTTCTTGATGCTGCGGGTCCATCCAATAGGTGTAGCCGCATTCGAGAATTACTTCGGGCGTCGAGAAGCTGGGCGCGACACCGGTGGAGAGATAGCCGACCGGCGCCTTGCCAACGACATTTTTCACGGCGTCGACGGTCTTGAGCAAATCCTTTTTCTCCTGCGCCCGTTTTTTCATGTAGCTGTAATCATGAATCCAGGTCTCGGTGCCGATTTCGTGGCCATAGCGCGCCGAGTCTTGAAAAATTTCCGGATAGTTTTGCACCGTGATGCCGGTGGGGAAAAAACTCGTGCGAATCTTTTCGCTTTCGAAGACTTCGAGCATGCGGTAAATACCGACGCGCTCGCCGAACTCGCGGTCGGTGATGATCGCCAGGTTGCGCTTGGTGTCGGCGTTGCGCGGAAAGCTGCGGCGGTTTTCTTGCTGCAACGTGTCCGGGCCGCCCAGGTCCTCCGGCCAGGTTTCAAAGGCAACGCAGGGCGTGATCGCGATGCGCGCGCCATTGGGCCATTTGATCGGCTGACGTTTCGGTTTAACTCTCATGCTGCCTCCTTACCGTTCAATCAAAAAATTTTTCTACTCATGCCACAGTTCGACATCGTTGCCAACCGAGTTTGTCAAAATCTTCGGAGAGCGGTCTCGCGCAAAGCTCGCAAGAACGCCAAGCAAAAAGAAAGGGCGGGTCTCAGACCCGCCCCGACAACCGTTCCGATCTTTGCGACCTTTGCGCCTTTGCGCGAGGTGAATCTTATTTGAATTTCGGCATGACCTTCTCGGCGAACAACCGAATGTTCTTCATTGCCATCTCCTGCGGCATGCCGCCGAAGTGAAACGTGCCGGAAATCGTTGTCAGCCCATTGGGCTCGGCCCATTTGCGAATCGTGTCGGCGACGCGCTCCGGGTCGCCGGCCAGGACGAAACCCTCTTTGATCTGCGTCTCGGCATCGCGCTGCACCAACAGGCCGACCTCTTTGCGGTCGGTGTCGGCGGCGTGGTGCACGTCGACGTAGCGCGCCAAATAGGGCGCGGCTTCCTCGACCGCTTTGTCCAAACTGCTCGATACATAAATGTGAAACTTGCCGAGAATGTCGCGCTGACTGGCGTCATGGCCGGCTTTGGCCAGGTTGTCGCGATAGACCTTGAGAAACTGCGGCAGCGCGCCGGCTTCGCGGTAGAGATAAGGCAGCGTCATCAAGTGAAAACCGTGCTCGCCGGCCCAGCGAAAAGTATCTTCACTGCGCGCGCAGCCGACCCAGAAACGCGGGTGTGGCCGCTGCACGGGTTTCGGATACACCGGCACGCCTTCATAATGGAAGAATTCGCCTTTGTGATTAACTGGTTTGTCGGACCACGCCTGCAGCATCACCTCGACGCCTTCGTACATGCGGCCGGTGGCTTCCTTTTGATCGACACGAAATTTTTTGTATTCGTGGGATTCGCTGCCTTTGCCGACGCCAAAATCCAACCGGCCGTTGGAAATCACGTCCACCATGGCATAGGACTCGGCCAAATCGATCGGGTTGTGCAGCGGCGATACGCTGATAGCCACGCCGAGCCGAATTTGCTTGGTGGTGCGGGCGATTGCCGACATAAAGGTCGGCGGGTGCGGCAGATCGCCGCCGTAATGAGCGAAATGATGCTCGGTCACCCAGATATGATCGTAGTTAAGCCGATCCATCTCCTCCATTTGCGAAAACATTTTTTGATAGAACTGATTGATCGGCCCATCGAGATCGGGCACGTAAGTTGGCAAATAATGCGAGCCAAATTTCGTCACAGCCATGTCTGATCAAACCTCCAGAAATGTTCTTTAAGATATAGGTTGGCGAGCCGGGCGAAGTCAACGGCGCACGCGGCGCAGTCGGGCGGCTTTACCTCGGCACCATGCGCCGCCGCGCCGTGTCGGCGCCAAACAGATTGATAAACTCGCCAAATACGTGCTCGCTGAGCTCGTGCAGCCGTTCAATGTAATGGGCGGTTTCGCGGTGAATCTGATCGGGATCGATGTCGCCGTGCAGGCTCTGAATCTCTCTGCGGTTTTCCGGCACCTTGAGCCAGCGCAGGATCATCGGCTCGTCGACTTCGAGATGAAATTGGAAGGCGTAAACTTTTTCAGCGTAACGAAACGCCTGATTGGCGCAGGCCATCGACGAGGCAAGGTGCACCGAACCCGCCGGTATTTCGAACGTGTCGCCGTGCCATTGAAAGATCTTCTCGACCGCCTCGAATTCGCCGATCAACGGGTCCTCTCCCGCATGGGCCGTCGGATGAACATTGTACCAGCCTATCTCTTTTGTATGGTTCGCGAAGACGCGCGCGCCGAGCGTGCGCGCGATCAACTGCGCGCCCAGGCAGATGCCCAAGATCGGCAAATTGCGCTGCAGCGCCGCTTCGATCAATTTCATCTCGATTTTCAGATGCGGTAGGCGCTCGTCGTCGTAGGCGCTCATCGGCCCGCCGAGCACGACTAATCCGTCGTAGCCGTCCAGAGTTGGCTGTGCATCGGGGTGGCGGCCGAAATTCACATAGCGAATGCGAAAGCCGGCCTGCTTAAGCAGCGGGTTCAGGGTGCCGAGAATCTCGTGCGGCACATGTTGGCAGACTAAAAGTTTCTTCATAGCGAAGTGGTGGAGACACGTCGCGCCTTGTCCCCACGAAAACTCGAATGCTAGTTTATCAAAGTGGCACAGCGACCCCAACAATCAAGGGGCAACCGACTCGGAACCCGAAACGCGAAACCCGGAACCGCCGCCGGCTTCGAGGCGGCGGCTAAAGCGCGACATCGGCAAACAAAAAACAAAATAACCAAAAGCCGCAAACAGGTAGGCCTCCACCCCAAAGCCGCTCCACGCCGGCTCCGAGAGGGCCACTTTGATGGTCGTCAAGAAATCGAACAAACCGATAATCACGACCAGAGAGGTGTCTTTGAAAAAGCCGATGAAGGTATTGACCAGCGGCGGAATCGCGATGCGCAGCGCCTGCGGCAAAACAATGTAGCCGGTGCGCTGCCAGTAGCTGTGGCCGAGCGCCAGCGCTGCTTCCTCCTGCTGGCGTGGGACCGCCTGCAGGCCGCCGCGCACCACTTCGGCGAGATACGCCGCGGCAAAAAGAATCATCGCCAGCTGGGCGCGCAGCAGCTTGTCGATTGACATACCGGTGGGCAAAAACAACGGCAGCATCACCGACGCCATGAACAAGACGGAGATCAGCGGCACGCCACGGATCAACTCGATATAGCTGATGGCAAACCAGCGGATCAGCGGCAGCTCGGAGCGGCGCCCAAGCGCGAGCAGAACCCCGAGGGGAAACGCGAATGCCAAACCGATGGTTGCCAGCAAGAGCGTCAGGGTGAGCCCACCCCAGCGTTCGTTCTCGACGTAAGATAATCCAAACAGCCCGCCCCACATGAGCACGCCGATGACGCCAAGCCCGGCGAGCCAAGCGCAGGCAAGGCGCGGTGGTATGCCGCGCTGCCGCGCGCTCCACGCGTATAGAGCCATCAATAACAAAATGACCAAGGCCGGGCGCCACTGTTGGTCGGCGGGGTAGGTGCCGAACAAGATGAAGCGATACTTGTCGGCGACAAACGCCCAGCAGGCGCCGTAGCCTTGGGCCCGGCAAAGGGCGCCGTCTTGCGGCGCCCACACGGCACGCAACAGCGCCCAATCGATAAACGGCGGCACGAGCCACAGCGTCAGCGCAAATAAAAACAGCGTCACCGCCGCGTTTGGCCGACTTGAGAACAAGCGGCTCCGCAGCCACGCACGGAGCGTTGTGGTTGGCTCGGCCACACCGTTCATGCGCTGACACCTCGCAGCGCCGCATGGCGGTTGTACCAGTTCATCAGCGCGGCGATGGACAGGCTGATGGTCAGGTAGACCAGCATGATGATGGCAATGCCTTCAATGGCCTGGCCGGTTTGATTGATGGTGGTGTTGGCGATGGACACGAGATCGGGGTAACCGATGGCGACGGCCAGGGAGCTATTCTTTGTGCAATTAAGATATTGGCTGGTCACCGGAGGCACAACGACGCGCAGCGCCTGCGGCAGGATGACCGAGCGCATGGTTTGGCGCTGTGACAAGCCGAGCGACTGCGCCGCTTCGAATTGCCCGCGAGGAACCGAGAGAATGCCGGCGCGCACGATCTCGCCGATGAACGCCGCGGTGTAAAGCGCCAAGCCGAAAAACAACGCGGTAAATTCCGGCGAGAGCGTGGCGCCGCCCGCAAAGTTAAAACCGTTCAGCACCGGAAAATTGACGAACGGCGCTTCTGCGCGCAGTGTCGGGAAGGCCAAACCGCGGTTACTGAGATAGAGGCCGGGCAGTGGGTGCAGGGCATCCGCCGGCGCCGGGAAACTCTCTGTGATGACGGCGTACCAGAAGAAAAGCTGCACGACCAGCGGCACGTTGCGCAGCACTTCGACATAAGCGGCGGCGAGTTTGGCGAGCAGCCAGTTGGGCGAAAGCCGGGCCAAACCGATAAAAAGACCGATCAATGTCGAGAAGACAATCGCCAGCAGCGCGACGCGCGCGGTGTTGAACAATCCGACCAACAAAGCTTTGAGATAAGTATCCGCCGCGCTGTACGAGACGAGGGCGCTCTCGCCGATTTCAAAGCCGGCTTCACGGGCCAAGAAGCCAAAGCCGCTGGCAATGCGGCGCGCGTGCAGGTTGCCGATGACATTGGAGAGAAAATACCAGGCCGCGAGCAAGATCGCGGCGGCAAATAGCGCTTGATAGAGGATCGCTCGGGTCTTTGCCTGGGTCATTGCAGAAGTCTACTGGAACTACTGTCACGGTGGGAGAAGTTGCATGTTATCCCCCTTTGAAAAAGGGGGACCAAGGGGGATTTAGCCTCGGCTAAGGTGAGAAAATCCCCCCTTCTCCCCTTTGTGAAAGGGGGGTAAGAAAAAATTCTGAAGCCCAGGAAATCTCATCGCAGCGGTGGCGCGTACATCAGCCCGCCTTGATTCCACAGTTTATTCAAGCCGCGCTCCAAACCCAACGGGGTGAGATGGCGCTCGAAGCTTTCGCCGTAGTTGCCGACTTGCTTGACGATGTTGTAGGCCCAGGCATTATCCAGGCCGAGCATCTTGCCGAACTCACCGGTGGCGCCGATAAACCGCTGAATCACCGGACTCGCACTCTTCGCCTGCTGGTCGATGTTCTTTGACGTTAAGCCCAACTCCTCGGCTTCGATGCCGGCAAACATCGTCCACTTGACGATGTCGAACCAGCGATCGTCGCCGTGGCGCACCGCCGGGCCGAAAGGTTCCTTGGAGATCACCTCCGGCAGAATCACGTGCTCGGCGCCCGCCGTGGTGCGCGACGCGCGCACGGCGATGAGCCCAGAGACGTCGGTGGTATAGACGTCGCAGCGGCCGGAAAAATAGGCGTTGACGACCTCTTCGAGTTTTTCGATGACGACGGGTTTGAACTTCATCTTCTGGGCGCGAAAATAGTCGGCCAGGTTCAATTCGGTAGTCGTGCCCGGCTGCACGCAGACGGCTGCGCCGTCGAGCTGTTTAGCGTTTTTAATATTGCGTTTCTTCGGCACCATGAAGCCCTGGCCGTCGTAGAAATTGATCCCGACAAAATTTAGCCCAAGGCTGGTGTCGCGCGTCAGCGTCCAGGTCGTGTTGCGCGAGAGCACATCGACTTCGCCTGATTGCAGCGCAGTGAAGCGCTGCTGGGCCGTGAGCGGCGTGTAGCGGACTTTGTTGGCGTCGCCGAACATGGCCGCCGCCACGGCGCGGCAGAGGTCGACGTCGATGCCGCGCCATTCGCCTTTGCTGTCCGGCTGCGAAAAGCCGGCTAGGCCGGAGTTGACGCCGCACTGGACAAAGCCCTTTTTGGCGACCGCGTCTACGGTGGATGCCGCTTTTATACTTTCTACACTGCCGGCGCCAAGCAGCGCGGCGAGCAAAACTATCAATCTACTCATATTGAATTCTCGTTCTCATCGTAGCTTCGACTGCGCTCAGGGCGAACGGATCGGAGGTGAAAATCGTTGGGGAGAATCCGTTCATGCTGAGCCTGTCGAGGCATTCTAAAGGGTTTTACCGCATTCTGCCAGGCTGGGGCCTAGTCGCCTTCGAGTCCGTAGAACTTCGCCGGATTGTCCCAGAGAATCTTGTCGATCACTTTGGGGGCGATGTCGCTGCTTTCCTTCAACTTCGCCAGCGCTAGCAATTCACTGGCGTTGTCGGCATGGCCGTAGTCGGAGCCGATCATCAAGCAATTTTCGCCGGCATATTTGAGCACGTAGGGCAGATCGTCGTCGGTCTGGCAGGCGACGAAGAGCTGTTTGCTGCCGGTGAGCACGTCGGGGCAGGCTGTTTTCCCTTCCAATTTGGGGAAGCGCAGGTTCAAGTCATGCACGATATAGGGCACCCACTGTGCTGCCACTTCGATGGCGCCGATGCGCAGCTTGGGAAATTTGTCCGGAATGCCGTTCAAGATCAGCGAGTGAAAACCGCCGATGGCGATCAACTTAGCAACTCGAAAGGGCTCGGCGCCGAGCATGTCGTTGATGGTAAAATTGCCGATGCCGGAGTGAATGCCGATGGGCATGTTCAAGCGGCTGGCTTCTTCATAGAGCGGAAAAAAGTAGGGATCGTGCAAGGTGTGACGGGTCTCAACGCCGCGCACGAACACCGCACAGGCGCCGTTGCCCTTGGACCAGCGTAGCTCGTCCAACGCTTTGTCCATCGTCAGGAGCGGTAGCTGCACCGCCCAGCGCATGCGGCGCTTTTCCTTCGACCAGATATCCGCCATCCAGCGGTTGTAGGACTTGCACAGAGCGAGCTCGACGCGCGGATTGTCGGTCACCGGGCGCAGAAACAGGGTCGGATAGAGCACTTGGATGTCGGTGCCAATTTCATCCATGTGCTTCAAGCGCGAGTCGATGTTGGCCATCTCGCGGGATTCTTTCGAAGTATCCTGGCCGATGTTATCGCGCCCGCCGATCAGCCGGCCGCCGATGATCCAGAAATTGCTTTTCTTGCCGCTCGGCATGTCGACCTGGATCGGCACCGGCCGGTAGCGTTTGTCTTCGCCTTCCAAGTAATCCCAAGTCTTGTCGCACTCGATAACATGGGCGTCGGCGTCGATACTGCGCATAGTAAACCTCCGAATGGATCTTCTCGAATACCTTTTCACCACGAAGGCGCGAAGGACACGAAGTTTCGAAAAAAGGAATTTTGCTGTCGGTCGTTCCGAAACGCTTTTAGTTTCTTCCTTCGTGCTCTTCGTGACTTCGTGGTGACTCTTATATTCTCACAGGCCGTAAAATGCCGTTGGGTTGTCTTGCAAAATTTTGTCGACCAGCCGGGCGCTGATTTTGCCGTCGCTGCGCAGCTTGCGCAGCGCTTCGATTTCCGCGGCGTTGTCGGCGTGGCCGTAGTCGGTGCCGATGATCAGGTTATCTTCACCGGCGTATTGAATCACATGGTCGAGATCGTCATCGGTCTGGCAGGTGATGTAAATGCGATTCTCTTTCAACGCGTTTTTGGGGAACGGTATGCCGCGGCGGGCGAAGCGGCGCGATAAATCGTGCACCGCGTAGGACAGCCATTGGGCGCTGACTTCGACGATGCCGATTTTCAATTTGGGAAAGCGCTGGGGAATCCCATGAAAAACGTAGGAGTGAAACGCGCCGATAACGGCCAATTTGAATTTGGAAAAACCCGGGTCGCTGGCAAAAAAATCGTAGGTGGTAAAGGCCCCGTTGGCCGAATGCACACAGATCGGCAGATCGAGCGCGCTCGCCTGTTCGTACAATGAATAAAAATAGGGGTCGCTCAAGCTGCGCTCGGCCTCCAGGCCGCGCAGGTAGACGCCGCAGGCGCCGTTTTGTTTGCCGAATTTAAGCTCTTCGCTAACGTGTTCGGTGCTCTGCAGCGGTGGCACGACGACCCAGCGAAAACGATCAGGTTGCTTCTTGACGATGTCCGCCATCCAGCGGTTGTAGCTGCGCGAGACGGCGAGATCGACGTCGGGACGCCGGCTCACCGGCGTAATAAAAAACGTCGGATAGATCACCTGGAAGTCGATGCCCAACTCGTCCATGTGCTGGATGCGCGCCGAGAGATCGCTCATTTCGCGCGAGGCCACGGGTAAGTCGCGCCCGACGTTGTTGCGGGGAATCACCCTTCCATCGACCATCCAATAGTCAAACGGGTCTTTGCCGCTCGTTCCGGCAACGACTCGCGGCTTGAAAGCCTTCTCCGACTCAAGCATGTAGTCCCAAGTCGACTCGTTCTCGATCACATGCGCATCTGCATCGATAACCTTCATCTTCACTCCGAAACTGTTGCCGGCTGCCTCGCGCCAGTGGCCTGCTAATCCCGCGGCTCTTCTAAAACCAGCTTGCCGTTGTCAAACGCAAAGCATTTGCCGCTCTGTTCCATCGGTAACTCGGCACAGAGCACGAATCCGGTCCCCAAGACCTCCGGCCCGGGCAGGCGCGAGCGCGCCTCCGAAGGCGCGGTCTCCGTGGCGATGGGCACGCGCGGCGAGAACGTCACGACGCAGATGTTCGCGTCGCGCACCTCTTCGGCAACGTAGCGTGAAAAGGTGCGAATGCCGTCCTTGGTGACCATGTAGGTGCCGGCGCCGCCGGGCTTGACGCCGCCGCCGCCGTAAAGATTGATGATATGGCCGGACTTTCTTTTCGCCATGTGCGGAATGACATGCTTGGTGCCGAAGAAAGTGCCGTAGAGATTGGTTTGCACGACGCGATTCCAGAAATCGAGGGGCATGTCGGCGATCAGCGGCCAGCGCGGGATGTTCCAGGCGAAATGCGGCACAATCGCGGCGTTGTTCATCATCACGTCGATCTGCCCGAAGCGGGCGATGACCGCGTCGACCATTTTCTTCACGCTGCTTTCGTCGCGCACGTCGCAGACCGCCGCCATGGTTTCGGTCGTCTGGCCGATTTCGGCGGCGCTGCTTTTCGCCAATTCCGCATTGAAATCGGCGATCACCACCTTGGCTTTTTCCTGCGCAAAGGTCTTCGCCGCGTGCTTGCCGATGCCTTGGCCGCTGCCGGTGATGACGACGACTTTGTCTTTGAGCACGGGTTGTCCTCCGAAAAACGAGCACAAGTATACTAGCAGCGAATATCGCAAAGCTGCGACTGAATCAACGAGGGAGATTCGGTTGATCCTCGCGCAAGGCACGTACGGAGCGGGGCGGTGTCGAGGGGCGCAAAGTTTAGAGAGTCGACGCCTCTTTGCGCGATTAGCGTCTTTGCGGGAATGTGCCGAGAAATTCTCAGGACGAGAAAAACGCCAGCGTGCGCATCTCAATGCTCTCGCGCGCCGGGGCGTTGGCGGGACTGGTGGGGTCGTCGAAGGCGGCGTGGGCCGACCAGCGCGAGCGGCCGTCTTTCATAGAGTCGTAACACTTAAACACAATCGCTTCGTCGGGCTGCATGTTGGGGAAATAGTACCATCTGTGATCGGGGCTATATTTGAGATGATAGATTTCACCGACGCGGTCGGGATAGCGCCGCTCAGTTCCTACGAGATCTTTCGCGGCGATGCTTTGCGAATCGGCGATCGCTAGCGGCGCTGTGACAACCGGATGACGCACAGGGCGCCAAACCTGAATGACTTCGAAGCGATGCTTGAGCAACTGTTCCGCCTCTTCTTTGGGCAAGAGATCGCGCACGCGCTGCGGGCCGGACCATTCCGTATAATCGTTGTGCACGCTGCGCACCGGGCGGCTGGCAAATTTCTCTTCGCGCACGTCGTCGTTTTCGGCTCGCAACGTGTAGTCGAACACCAGCACCCGATCGGCACCGGTCATGCGCTTTACCAGCTCTTCGATTTCGGGATAATAAATCGCCTTGACCTCGGCCTCGCTGTAAAAGTCTTGCACTTTGGTTTCATGGCGCACCAAGACAAAGCCTTCGCGCTCCAATGAAAAGACGCCGTCGTGCAGACGGCCGTTCCCGATCGTCACCTCGCGCGCTTCGTACTTGCCGGTATTCTCCGTCTTGCGCACTTGCCCCGGCGAGTTGGAGGCGGTCACGGGCTTATCGCCGCTGTCGATAATGTAGTTGAGAGTGGAGCGGACGGATTTGTGTTGGTGAGTCTGCAACATGACGGCCTCCTAGAAAAGACCTTTCACCACGAAGGCACGAAGGACACGAAGTTCGGAAAGTTCTTCCGCTTCCCTTGCACTCGTTGTGTTGAAAGTCCCCTCCGAACCTTTGCGTTCTCTGCGTTCTTTGCGGTTAGTAACTCCGAATCCGAACCGGGCGCGACAAATCGCGCCCCTACATCCCTAATTCTGTTTTTGCGCTCTTTGCGGTTAAATGCTTCTCCGATTCGGTGGTGGCTGCGCGAGCCCATTGTTTTATTTCCGTCCAAGCTCGCGTAACTGCTTTTGCCACTTGGTTGCTTCTCTATCATATTGATCGGTGTTCAAACCAGCCTCAGGATACCAGCGTTTGAAGCCGAAATCTTTTGACGGGCTGCCGAACTGTAAATCTTCGAGAATCTTTTGTCCCTCAGGGCTGAGAATGTAGTCGGCCATGAGCACGGCGCCATGCGGGTGCGGTGCCTGGTAGACGATCGCGGTGGCGCCGGCGTTGGTGGGCACGCCTTCCATTGCTACCCAATTGATCGGCGCTCCTTTGAGCTTGGACTCCATGGCGTGATCGCGAAAGATCGACGGCGACAGCGGCACTTCGCCGGAGATCGCCATGTCGGCCATGGCGCGGCCGGACACCGAGTGCAGCGCGACCTCCTGGGCTTTGAGTTTGCGGACGAACTCTTCGCCTTTGAACTTGAGCATGGCGCCCATCATGCGCACGCCGGTGTCGCTGGTGGTCATGCCCAATTTGCCCTTGAGCTGTGGGTTGAGCAGGCCGTCAAAATTCTTCGGTACCGCGCTCACCGGAATCAGGCTGGGATTAAAACCCACGCCGATGAAGCTCTCACGATTGACGCCCCAATAATAGAGCCCGTTGCCGGCTTTTTCTTTGGCGTGGGCGGGGTACTTCATCAGGTGCGGCGAGGTGTACACGGCCAACAGCCCATCTTCGCGCAGACTCTTGAGTAGCGGCAGCGTCGTCTCGATGGTGTCGACAAGGTATTGCCGTGCCTTCGCCTCCGCGCTGATGCGCGCCATCAGCTCGCTGCTCGCGGCGCGATAGACGTCGACTTTAACGCCGTATTTCTTCTCGAAACCTTGCGCGAGCTCCTTGTACGAGCTACCGGCCAGCGACGTGTACCAGGTCACTTTGCCTTCAGCCTTGGCGCCGGCGATGAGAATCTGCTCGCGGTCCGCGCCGGTGTAGGCTACGAGTTCAGAAAGTGTGCTGGGCTTTTTGCCCTGGGCGATGGCTATGCTTAAAAAAAACAAAACCCATAGAATGCTAAGCAAAGAACGAACGATCACGCGGCCTCCTCTTTTTCTCTCAAAGCTTCTCCCGCAACGCTTGGTAAACGTTTTCCGCCTTCACCGGCAGCTCAAACAACCGCACGCTCACGGCATCGGCGATGGCATTGGCGATGGCCGCCGGTGGGGCGTTGTTGGCGAACTCGCCGATGGGTTTGGAATCGAGCGGTCCGACCCCGCCCGTGGTTTTTACCAATACCGTTTTCAGTTCCGGAATGTCTTTCACCGACGGCAACTTGTAGTCGCCCAGATTGTTGTTGGTGACTTTGCCATTGTCCATCACCATCTCTTCCATGATGCCTTGACCCATGCCCATGATCGTGGCGCCGTCGATCTGTCCCTGATGGGCAATTGGGTTGATGATCGTGCCGACGTCGTGGGCGCTGATGACGCGGTGGACTTTCACGGCGCCGGTGTGGGGATCGACTTCCACATCCGCCACTTGGGCGCAGATGTAGGAGATGTCTTCCGGATAGGGATAATCTTTATACACGGTGGCGTGCAGCGGCACCGGCGATTGTGCGACCACGCGGCGCAGCGGCACCTGTTGGCCGGGCTCGCCGCGCAGGAAGAATTTACTGCCGTCGAATTCGACGTCTTCGGCGCGGCTTTCCAATGTCCGCGCCGCTTGTGCCAGCATGAGTGCGTGCAATTCTTCGCACGCCTGCATCATCGCCTGACCGGCGACGTAGGTCATCCGGCTGGCGCGCATGCCGCTGTCGCGCGGTGCGGTGTCGGTGTCGCCGATGACGACATTCACCTGTTCAATCGGTACCTTCATGAAGTCGGCGACGAGTTGGCGCAAGATTGTGTGCGTGCCCGAGCCCTGATCGATGCTTGGACTGACGATCGTAAACGTGCCGTCGGCCTCCACGCTCAAGATGACACCGGTGTCGCCGCCGCTAATGTGGCGGCCTGATAGCGCGATGCCGAGACCGCGATTTTTCTTCTTGGGCTTCTTCCAGCCGGCGGCGTCGAGGGCGCCCTGCAGCACTTCGCGAAAGCGCACGTGATGGAGCTCGTGGCCCACCGCGTCGGCTTCGCCTTCGCGGAGAAAGGTTTTCAGGCGAAACTCCGCCGGGTCCATGCCCAACTCTTTGGCGAGAATGTCGGTATGCGAGTCGACCGCAAATGCCGTCGCCACCGCGCCGGGGCTGCGATAATAGCCGCCGGGAACCGTGTTGGTATAAATCTGCGCGAAGGCGATGTCGGCATTGTCGATGCGATACTGCCCGCCGGCGTAGTGCCAGGTGGCAAGCGAGGTGTTCGACTTCAACGCGCCGTAGGCGCCGCTCGCATGATAAGCACGGATCTTGCGCGCCGTGATTCGACCGTCGCGCTTCACGCCGCTCTTTATCGTAATGATAGTCGGGTGCGCTGGATTGCTCGCCAGCAATTCTTCGGCGTAACTCAACACGAGCTTTACCGGGCAACCGGTGCGCTGCGCGAGAAAATAGAGAATCGGCAAGTTAACGCCGTCGCCCTTGCCGCCGAACTCGCCGCCGACGTTGACGACGTTCATACGGATGCGCGAATCTTCAATTTTCAAGCACTTCGCCAATTGGGTGCGCACGTTGAACGGATTTTTCACCGACGCCCACACTTGAATCCGTCCATCGGCGTCGATGGCGACTGTGTCGGCGTGGGGCTCGAGATAGCCCTGGTGGCGCGCCGGAATCTGGAAGGTATGCTCCATGACGATGTCGGCGTCGCGAAAACCTTGCTCGATGTCGCCCTTCGTCCAGGCCAGTTGCGTCAAGCCATTGTGAATTTCGGCGGCGAGAATTTTCGCCGGCGCGCCGTCGTAGCCGGCAACGTCGGGGTGCAGCTTGGGCGCCGACGATTTCATCGCTTCGATGGGGTCGAAGACCGCCGGTAAAATTTCGTAGTCGACGCTGATACGTTCCACTGCTTCTTCCGCTGCGTCCGCGGATTCCGCCGCGACGGCAGCGACGCGATCGCCGACGAAGCGCACCATGTCCCAACAGAGCACGGGCAGGTCGCGTATCTGCTTGCCAATCAGATAACCGCGCACATCGGCGCCGCTGACGATCGCTTTGACTCCCGGCACCTTGAGCGCGGCGGAAGTGTCGATGCCGCGAATGCGCGCATGGGGATGTGGACTGCGAAGAATCTTGCACCAGAGCAGGTTTGGCAACGCTACATCGGCCGCATAGACCGTCTGCCCGCTGACTTTATTGCTCCCCTCGCCGCGTGGAATCGCCGCACCGACCGCTTTGTGCTCAGCCATAATGTTGCACCTTCGAATGAGATTGTGGTGGAGTTATTGGCTAGTTAGTACGGCGGGGCGGCGAAGGTCAAGCGGCAGGGACGGTAAGGGACGCGAGTCGGCCCGAGGCCCAGGTGCGGACTCACACCGATTGCTAAACTAACCCTGGCTTCGAAGTTTGAAGGTAGTCAAAACCCACTCCGATCTCTGCGCTAAGCTAAACATCGCTCGCTCACCTACTCTACCGGTTAAGTTATCCGGGTTCCGAATCCGGGCGCGCAGCGCCTCTTGTGATTTCTTGTGGTCTTTGTGGTTCTACTCTCTTAATCCGAGTTTCGGTTGCGGCTTTGCCGCGCTGTGCTCTTTGTAGTTAAACCTTCTGCTGTTAGAATCATTTAATGACCTGGCAAGACAAGCTACTGACCACCAACGAACAGGTTCGCGACCTGATTTTACAGACCAAGCGCATCGCCGTGCTCGGCATCAAGACCGACGCGCAGGCTGACCAGCCTTCGGTCTACGTGCCTGCCTATATGCAGAAGGCTGGTTTCGAGATCGTGCCGGTGCCAGTGTATTATCCTGACGCAACGGTGATCCTTGGCGAAAAAATTTATCGCAGGCTTGCGGATATCCCCGGCGATATCGACATGGTGGATGTCTTTCGCCGGCCCAGCGATATCACCGGCCACCTGGAAGACATTCTCGCCAGGAAACCCCAGTCAGTCTGGTTTCAATCCGGCATCCGCAATGACAAAGCGGCGGAGATCTTCGCTCAGGCCGGCATCAAAGTCGTGCAGGACCGTTGACTGATGGTCGATCACCGGCGGTTCGTCGGGGTGAAATAGTTTCGGGTTTCGAGTTTGGCGTTCCGGGTTGGTCAGAGGCTCTCAGTTGAAGATACCCCAAATTGATAGCTGTACGGGAGTCGCCGCATTAATCGAGCGTAAAGACGGGCGGGCAAAAACCCGAAATGCGAAACAGCGCGCCGTTAGCGCGCCCCACCCAGCTGCTTGGCAATAAATGTCTTAACCATTTCGTGGGCGCGAGTGGTCATGGGGCCTGGCTCGCGTATCCACAAATGTTCGCAGCCAGGAAACAGCTCGTACTGACAGGGGCCGCCGGCGGCGCGGTACGCGTTGGCGAATTTTTCTTGCACCGCGGGCCGCACGTTGTCGTCCAACTCGCCCTGCATGATCAAGAGCGGCGGCAGCGTGACCGATTCTTTGCGGTCGAGGATTTCCTGGGGGTTGCCTTCGTGGATGGCTTCCCACGGATTGAAATAGTTCTTGCTGTTTTGGACCATCTCGGTGCGCTCAAGCTTCTCAGCATTCAAAAAACGCGCGTAGGGGTCGCTCACCGGCGAGCGCGTCGCCACGTATTTGACCGTTGCGTCGAGGTTGGGCGCTTCGGCCAACACATGAGCGCAGTAGCGCGGGTCGCGCGGCCGTAGAGCGACCAATTGAACTTCGTGGCCACCGCTGGAACTGCCGAGCGCACCCACTGTCGCCGCATCGCCGTTCCATTCGTTGGCCTTGGCCTTAAGCCAGCGCACACCGTAGTTGGCATCTTGCACCGAAGCAGGGTAGGGCGCCTCGGTGGCGCGCGTCAGATCGATGGCGACCACTAAAATTCCGCTTTGCGCCAAGGCTTCGTCCATCATCGCGTTGGCCGTGCGATCTTGATTGTTCCACGCACCGCCGTGCAGATCGAGCAGCGCCGGGAACGGCCCGCTGTCCTGCGGCTGATAGACGCGCGCCATCAGCATTCGTTTAGGCGCGCGGCGGAACTCAACGTCCCAAGTTTTGATGGCGAACTTTGCCGAAGGATTGTACGCGGTCATGGAACCACCTCGCTATGCCGAGCTTAGCCCAGGGAGGTCAAAAACCGCAACCTAAAGTTGCGGCGGGTCTTAAGTGAATGCGAAGAAAGGAGATGTGGCGGCGACCGGCTAGTCGCCCTCCGGATTGGCCGCGCGAAGACGATGAAAAAAACTATTTCGCCTCTGCCGTCTTCTCCATGCCGACCTTCCACAGATAGAGCGTGCGGCCCTCGGAATAGTCCTCGGCGTTGCTATCGGCAGCGCGGATGTATTCGACCTTGGTTGGCTTCCATTCGTCGATGTCGAAGTCGTGGGCCACTACGCGGGCGCCGGTTTTAAGTCTTTGCAGTTTGGGACGTAGCTGATTGTTGAACCATTTGAACATGTATAGCGTCACCACCGTCGCCTCGGAAATATCGACAGTGAGGCCGTCCTGAGCGCGGAACTCGACAAGATGGGTGACGCCTTCGTTGGCGGCGTTCTCGCGGGCCTTGGCGACCAGCTCGGGGTTTAAGTCAATGCCGACGCCTTTGACGCCGTAGCGCTTCGCCGCTTCGATCACGATGCGTCCGTCGCCGCTGCCCATGTCATAGAGCACATCGCCCTTTTTTACTTCGGCCAACTCCAGCATCTTTTCGACGACGTACATCGGCGACGGCACGAAAGGGATAGTGTCCTGGGCGAGGGATAAAGTGGGGCAAGACAATACCAACATAGCAACGAAGTAAAGTCTTTGCAGTAGTCTCACGACAACCTCCGCTTGACGATTTACCAAACAGCTGAAGTCTTGCGCGGCTTGCGTTGGTTGTCAATCAGTCAAAAGTCACAGAAACGCGCTAGGCAAATTTTCCCTCCTGTGGTAGAGGAGCGGTGATAGTTGAAGGCGCTCGCAAGAAGGCTTTCGCGACTGGTAGAGGGAATATTCACCACGAAGGTCACGAAGAGCACGAAGGCAAGAGAAGAAATCAAAAATTGTCTCCGAACTTCGTGTCCTTCGTGCGCTTCGTGGTGAGATTGGAAATTTCGTTCACAGCAAGATTCATCGCAACTTGCGAATAACTTCGACCACGCAGCGCAAGAGTTCGAAAGAGGAAACATGGCTGACATATACGATCTATTGTTGGTCGGCGGCACGGTGCTGAACCCAGCCACCAACGTGAACCAGAAACTCGACGTGGCGGTGAAAGACAAGCGGGTGGTCGCTATGCAAGCCGACATTCCGCGCGTGAGTGTCGGTCGTGTCATCGACGCCACCGGTTGCTACGTGACTCCGGGGCTGATCGATTTTCACGTGCACAGTTACTGGGGCGTCAATCCCTACGGCTGCGATCTTGACGAAGTGTGTCTTGCCACCGGTGTGACGACAACGTTGGATGCCGGCTCGGCTGGTCCAATAAATCTGCTCGGCTTTCGCAAACTGGTCTACGAGCGGTCGAAGACGCGCATGATCGGCTTGGTCGCGCTGGCGCAGCACGGCGTGCTGAACGAACCGGGCGAATTGTTGAATTTAGGCTTTGCCGACCGCGACGGCTCGGCGCAGGCGGTCATCGACAACCGCGATATCAGCGTCGGCATCAAAGTGCGCTTACATAAGAAGTCCATCGGCGACAACAGCCGCGAAGCGCTGCGCCTGGCGATCAAAGCGGGTGAAGCGTCAGGCACGCCGATCATGGTGCACGTCGGCAGCACGGCGATCGGCATGGACGAGATTGCCGACACGCTGCGCCCGGGCGATATCATCACGCACTGTTACACGCCGCAGCGGCCATCGATCATCGACGAAAAGGGCAAGCTGTTGCCGCTGGTGCGTAAGGCCAAAGAGCGCGGTGTCATCTTCGACGTCGGCCACGCCAGCGGCCACTTCGATTTCGATCTGGTCGAGCGGGCCATGGGCGAGGGAATCATTCCCGACATCATAAGCTCGGATTTGCACGGCAAGATGAAACAGCCGGGCTTCGGTATTGTGCACGACTTGCCGACGACGCTGACGAAGTTTTTGCCGATGGGTTTGAGTTTCGAGAAAATTATTCGGAGCTGCACGGTTGACGCGGCGAAGGCGATCGGCTGGCAGGATCGGATTGGCAGCCTGGAAGTCGGCCGCGAAGCGGATATCGCCGTGCTGCAGATCGTCGATGACTCGATCATGCTGCAAGACTCCGTCGGCGCAGAGCGCGAGCATAAGAAACGGATTGCGGCGAAGTGGACGGTTCGCGCGGGCGAAGTGTTTCAGGGACAGGGCTAGGAGCCCGAATGCCTCGCGCAGAGACGCTGAGAACGCAAAGTTTTGGAGGGAGTGAACCACGAAAAACACGAAACACACGAAATTAGGAATCGCGTAGTTTCTTTATTTCGTGCCTTTCGTGTGTTTCGTGGTGATCTCTTTTTTTCGAACTTCGTGTACTTCGTGCCTTCGTGGTGAGTCAATCAACAAGTAGAATTCTGGAGGGGCTATGAGCGCGAGCTGGGAAAACATTAAATTCGACAACGCCAACATGCGCGCCTATGTTGGGGTGCCAGAAATTTCCGGCCGCAGTTCGGCTATTGTCGTCGTACAAGGCCAGACCGGCGTACAGGACTTTCAGGAGTTCTGTCGCTTAGCGGCGAGTGAAGGCATTGTCGCGGCGGCGCCGGATCTCTATCATCGCGATCCGCCGGATTGCAAAGACGACCCACCGACGCGGCGCATGCGGCTCACCGACGCGACGGTGATCGCTGACGTCAACGCGACGGTGAATTATCTCAAGTCACACAGCGCCGTTGCGGCGAACCGCATCGGCATCATCGGTTTCTGCATGGGTGGCCGTGCGGTCTATCTCATGTCAGCGGTGAACCGGGACATCAAAGCCGGGGTGATGTATTACGGCGGCGATACGTTTTCGCCTTGGGGCGCCGGCCCGTCCCCGTTCGAGCGCAGTAAAGATATTCACTGCCCGATCATGGGCCACTTCGGCGAGGACGATAAGAATCCCTCGCCGCAAGACATGCGCAAGCTCGACGCCGAGCTGACGCGTCTCGGCAAAGTGCATGAGTTCTTTTCCTATCCCAATGCGGCGCACGCCTTCGCCAATTTCGGCTCGCCGGCGTACCGCGAGCACGCGGCGACGGCGTCATGGCCGCGGACGTTTCGGTTTTTTAGAAAACAGCTGCACGCATAGCTCGACGGTTTTTATCCAGGAGTGTTTCGCAGCGCTGTCTCCGGTGAGAGGCCGCGGAATGCGGACATTCTCTCGGTTTAGGGTCACGAGACTCTGGAGCACTCCAAGGGTGGTGCGTTTTGGGCCAAATCTGAAGGCCGCCAAAAAACCGGTCCCGTGACTTGCGATTAAGAGCAATTCCGCCTATGTGTTAATGTTGTTCCCACGCTCCAGCGATCCGAACAAGCATTTGTCACCTCAGGAAAGGTTTTTAGTCTAAACGCGTCAAAAATGTCGAAAGTCCATTTTCTCATCGATCATTTGTCTTCCGAAACGGTCAGCTCCGATCAGGCAGTGGTTGCGCTGCTGCCGGAGGCCAAACAACCCACCGTGGTGCCCATCTACAGTGCCCAGCTACACGAAGGCTCCCAAACGTTAGTGCGGCTCAGCAGTGCGAAAAATATTTTCACCGCGCATTTCTTGCCCCTCATTGGCGCCGTCGATAAGAACGCGCTCGCGGCGAAGCGGCGCGAGCTTGACTCGACCCGCATCGAAATCGAAAAATTTAGCGGCGATGCCACCAAGCGCGCTGGAATTTTCATTAACTATCTGACCGCCAACAAATTAATTGACCGCAAACTCTATCCAGTCGTGGAGAAACTCAAGCGCGACGTCAGCCTGTCGAACAAGGATCTGACGCCGTTGGTCGATGCGGTCTATACTAGTTTGCGCAAAGGCGCCGGGGCGACCTCAGCGCACAAAGACAAGATTCGCATTTATTTGCAAAATGGCGAATACGACGGCGCGTTGATCGATTGGTTCCAACGTTTTCTCGACCCCCGCTTCGGCATGTTTCAACAAGCCGCCCGGCTGACCAGCGAAGTGGAAGAATCCGAAAAGAGCAACCGTGTAACCGCCGATCCGGCCTTGATGCGCGACTTCTGCGCGGTGGTTGACGAACTCGGCGCAGGCAAGTCGAGCGACGCTGAAATCCAAGGCGTGGCGCTGCAGCCATGGCTCGAAGAGCTGGTGGGCTGTAAAGTTGAGCAGTACTTTTTCGCGCCGGTGCGTTTGGTGAAAAATGGCGTGAATAATGCGGGTTGTTTGCGTATCGAGTCCCTCAAGGGCGCCAATGAGTTGGGCGATGCGTTGCCCACGCTGCTTTCTCTGGAAAACTTCTCGCGTATCGTCACCGCTTTCGACCGGGCGCTTTCCGCTCTGGTAATGGATTATGCCAACGCCGATCCCGAGATGAAGGCGCTCTACGGGGATCATGCGATGCATTCGGGCTTGCTGATTCGCGCGCTGCTTGGCGAACCCGACGCGATACGGACGCTTTATCCGAAAAATGTCGTCGGCATATCCAGCAAACCCGAGCTGGACGACGCGCTGGTCGCCAAGACCCGCGACGCTTTTGAGAGCGGTCTGATGGCGCAGTTATGTGCCAAAGCGTACGATTTGGACGAGCATACACTGCAACTTTGTGTGGAAAGGTGCGTGGCGATTCAACGGCAGCTAATGCCTCTCCTTCCAGCGGAGATTTATAGCCTCATCGACGTCACTGAGACCGGCTCGCGGTTGAAAAAAATGTTGGAAAAGTTAGAAGCCGCGGGCAGCCAACATACCAATCAAGCGCAGCAGCGTGCCTTGCGCATCAGCATCAACGCGCAAAACTCGCGCGGCCAACAGATTTCCAGGCGGCTAAAAGCCGACTTCCGCGCCGATCTCGGCAACCTTTTTTCACTCGATGAATTGTTGGTCGACGAGGTGGTGGAACTCTTTGGCAGCGAGCTGGGTTGCCTGCGCGGCATCCTGGCGCGTTATTTTAAGAAGGAAGAAGAAGAGAAAGAAGCAGGCGCAACTGCCGCCGAAGGGGCCGCTACGGAAGCGGCCGCGGAAGAGACCGACGTGGTTAAAAGCGCCGAGGTCGTCAGTTGATCTTAGTTAACTACCGAACCAGCCCCGCCCATCGCAGTTACCTCAAACCTCGCAGCACTGTCTCTCAAGCACGCGTCAGCGGCCGATATTTGATTCGATGCGGTTGTTCCGCCGCGGCACCCAGGCGCGCTTTGCGATCGGCTTCGTACTCTGAATAGTTGCCGTCGAACCAGACGACCTTACTATCGCCTTCGAAGGCGAGAATGTGAGTAGCAATGCGATCGAGGAACCATCGGTCGTGGGAGATCACCACGGCACAGCCGGCGAAGTTCTCCAATGCTTCTTCGAGCGCGCGCAGCGTGTTGACGTCCAGGTCGTTGGTCGGCTCGTCGAGCAAAAGAACGTTGGCGCCTTCTTTCAACATCTTCGCCAAGTGAACCCGGTTGCGCTCGCCGCCGGACAGGCTGCCGACTTTTTTCTGCTGGTCGGTGCCGGAAAAATTGAAGCGCGCCACATAGGCGCGCGAGTTAACGTCACGGTTGCCGATCTTGATCTGGTCAGTGCCGCCGGAGATTTCTTCCCAGATATTCTTTTGTGCATCGAGCGTGCGGCTTTGGTCGACGTAACCGAGGACGACCGTTTCACCGGTGCGAAAGGAGCCACTGTCCGGCTTTCCCTTGCCGGTGACCATGCGAAACAACGTCGTTTTGCCCGCACCGTTGGGACCGATGACACCGACGATGCCACCGGGCGGCAGTTTAAAGGTCATGCCCTCGACGAGTAAGCGATCGCCGTACGCCTTCGATACTTTGTCGGCTTCGATGACCACGCTGCCCAAGCGCGGGCCGGCTGGAATAGGAATTTCTAAATCTTCGCGGCGCTTGTCAGCGTCGTTGCCCAACAACGATTCATAGGCCGAGATGCGCGCTTTGCCCTTGGCCTGGCGCGCTTTGGGCGACATGCGAATCCATTCCAATTCGCGTTGTAGCGTCTTCTGCCGGTCGCTTTCGGATTTTTCTTCTTGGCGCAAGCGTTCCTGTTTTTGTTCGAGCCAAGAGGAATAGTTGCCCTTGAACGGAATGCCGTGGCCGCGGTCCAGTTCGAGTATCCAGCCGGCGACGTTGTCGAGAAAATAACGGTCGTGGGTCACTGCGATGACCGTGCCAGCGTAGCTTTGCAAGTGTTGTTCGAGCCAGGCCACCGACTCGGCATCGAGGTGGTTGGTCGGCTCGTCGAGTAGAAGAATATCGGGTTTTTTTAGCAGCAGACGGCACAGTGCGACGCGGCGCCGCTCGCCGCCCGATAAAACTTTCACCGAGGTGTCGGACGGCGGGCAGCGCAGGGCGTCCATCGCCATTTCCAAGCGCGCGTCTAAATCCCATGCGTCGAGGTGATCGAGCTTCTCCTGGACTTCACCCTGCCGTTCGAGCAGCTTGTTCATTTCGTCGTCGGACATCTCTTCGGCGAACTTGGCGTTGATCGCCTCGAACTCTTTCAAGAGATCGACGGTTTCCTGGGCGCCTTCTTCGACCACTTGGCGCACCGTGCGCGCGTCGTCGAGCAGCGGTTCCTGTTCCAAATAGCCGACGGTGTAGCCGGGCGAGAGCACCGCTTCGCCGACAAACTCCTTGTCGACGCCCGCCATGATTTTTAACAATGACGATTTCCCCGAGCCATTGAGACCGATGACGCCGATCTTGGCGCCGTAGAAATAGGACAGATAGATGTCTTTCAGAACGGCGCGCTTGTCATAGTTCTTGCCGACGCCGACCATCGAATAGATAATTTTGTTGGGTTCAGCCATGAATGGTAATTCTTACCTCTTGTGGGATCCCTCAACGCTAGCGTGGACGGGTGAATTCTGCAAGGAAAGAAGGGCGCCAACAACTTTGTTTCGCCCGACTCGATGCTATAGTGAAGCACTTGGGGGGATTCTAGGAATGCCGATCATAGGTAAATTGCTGTTGGCGCTAAGTGCCTTGATCTTGTCTGGCTGCACGAGTCTACAGAGCGACCAACGTATTCAGGAGGGCCGGACAGCCTTGATCACCGGCCGGCCCAACGACGCCGTCGAAGTCTTCCGCCGAGTGGCCGCGGATGAACCCAACTACAAAACTTCCTATGCGATTGCCGAAAGCGTTTGGACCTACCTCGGTCGAGCGCACTACGAAACCGGGAACTACGGTGCCGCGCGCGACGCCTTGGACAAAGCCCTTGCGCTGGATGTGAACGACTCGATGGCGCGGCTCTACCGCGGCATGACGCTCACGCGGACCAACGAACGTGAGCGCGGCCTGGCGGAAATGCAAGCATCTCTGAAATATATTCATCGATGGCTTGATGAAAAGCCGACGGACAATCCGGCGGGAAATTTCTGGGACCCCGGCCGGCAGATTCGTAAATTGATCGAAACCGGTCTTGCCGGCAGCCCAAGCGCCATCGAGTTGGTGGTCACCGCGCAGCGCGTTGGGAAACTGCTCGAAGAAGAGATCGATCGCGACCGGCGCGACCGCGCCCGGGCATCGACGCGATACTAGGCCGGTCTATCACTGGAAATCTTCTAAGCTGTGTGGTTTACGGGAAGATCGCGAATTTGATGGTCCAGATGCTAGTGCGGCGAAGATTAGATTCAGAACAGAAACCGTATGGGATCGGCTTTGAGCCGTTCGCTCGATTCGCAGTGGACGATGTCATATCCGTCGCTGCCCGCGGCATCCAATGATAGATCAACTTCCGAAGCGTCGTTTACCCGGCGATTGAAACGGTCAAAGATAATGCGCACCACGGGCCGCAGCAGACTCTGTTCGCCGTGGCGCAACACCACGCCGACTTCGCCGCTGCGCATGCGCACCAGCGACCCGATCGGATAGACGCCGATGTGGGCGATAAATTGTTCCACTAGGTAGCGATTGAGATAGGTGTCGCTCCACTCGTAGATCTTGCGCAGTGCTCCGGTGGGGGGCAGTGGCACGTTGTAGCAGCGCGTCGAGGTGAGCGCGTCATAGATATCGGCGATGGCCGCAACTTGGCCGAACAGACCGATCTCGTCGCCGCGCAGGCCTTTTGGATAGCCGGTGCCGTCCAGCCGTTCGTGATGTTGAGCAATGATGCTGGCGGATGCTGCGCTCAGCCGGCCGGTCTGCCTGACGATTTCGATGCCGCGCGCGACGTGTTGCTGCATGATCCCGTATTCGTCGTCGGTGAGTGGCCCGGGCTTATTGAGGATGCGGCTGGGAGTTCGTACTTCGCCAATGTCATGGAGCAAGCCGCCCATGCCGAGGTCGCGAACCTGCTCGGCATCGAAGCTCATCGACTGGGCAAACGAGATGCAAAGCGCGGCGACGGACAAAGAATGCAGGTAGCTATACTCATTGCGCCGCTTGTTGCGCAGCAGACAAACGAGCGCGTTGCCGTCATCCAACACCTGTGCGGTTACGTTGTCGATCATTGAGGCAAGTTCCGCGGTATCGATGGGTTGGCCGAACTTCACCCCGTCGAGCAGGCATTGGGTTGTGAACTTGCTCTCAATGATCAGTGTTTTCGATTGATCGACGCGCTCGGCAAGGGGCACGCTCGCAGGCTTCGAAGGTATGGCAGGCGTTAGCGCTTCGAGCTCATTGTCGATGGCTTGGTCGACTTCTTCTTGGGTCGGCGCATCATCGAGGTCCAGGCCTGCGTCCGTGTCGATATAAACTTCGTGGATGCCGCGAGCGACGATCTTCTCGATATCTTTGTCGCTCTTGAGCATCATGCGGTTTTTGAAGAACGGATGGTTCAGCCAACCGCAGTTGAAGTCGTGGACGAAGAAGCCTGGCTTGAGGCGTTCGACTTTGATTTTCTTGATCATAGCTGCCGCACAAACAAGTGCGTCCAAAAGTTGTCATCGGCGCAGCGGATGGAAAGTTTAGAAGATTACCGACGGTCTACGCAGCTTTTGTCAAAACTTAGACAGGGGACCGATTTCCATTGAGGCGAGTCAATCGTCTAGCTCGGCGCGAGTGCGACGCACGACTTGGACGTGCCGTTTCGCCGTGGCCAGCGGAGGATACTGCTCGGGGAGGCTTTGCCATATGACGGCACAGTCGTAGGTGTCCGGGCCAAAGCCAACTTCGCGCGACTCGTAGGGAACTTTTTCCGCCGACCATCTGGCAAAACACGAAGAAGTGTCGACTACGTCGGCATAGACTGGATTGCTATAGATAAAGAACACATGCTCGGCGGTCTCTCCGAGTCGGCGTTCCAGGTTTTTGATAAACGCCTCCAGCGTCTCTCGCCCAAATGCGTGGTAGTAGAAACATATGGTGCGCTCGGCCGCTGGTTTGTAGGAAACCGCGTTCTCAGCGACGATGTTGATTCTGGTGCGGTCGGGAAAGCGCCGCCGGATGATCGTGGCGTTGCGTGCAGCGTATTCGGCGAGCACCGGCGACATTTCGACGCCGATGATGTCCTTGAATGGAAATTCCGATGCAACTAGCAAGGGTCTTCCTTTACCGCAGCCGTTATCAACGAAGGTGTATCGGTGTGGGTCGTGAAGCCGCGTGAGAACCTTGCGAACGATACTCGGCTGCGTGCCGAGGTAGGCCTGGCTTTGGCTGGCGACTGCGGGGTCCGAGTAGAGGCGATCCGGAGTTACATACCCGCGGGTATCGGTGCCGTGCATCCTGTCGTAGGGATGCACAAGGATCTCAAAGGTACGATACTTTTTGCCGATAACCGGTGCTTTACTTAGCAGTTATTGCTTGAAGTCATACGGAATGTGGCGTCTCAGCAACGTTGGTTTCACGAAGCCTCCGTGCAGCAGTGTCTGTCTGTCATAGCAGTCGTAACCAAAAGAAGCCCGTAACCGAGTCTGCGTTGACCGTATGACTCTATCGTTGCGCGTAGAGTGGGTCAAACGATTGTCTTGCGGTCTCACTCTAGGCTATGGCGCTCAAGCTATTCACGACTCCGAATCGGAGCGCTTGTAGGCGACGTTGGGACCGCCTTTTTGCGACCGGAGATATTCTTCGACCTTGCCGAGGGGGTCGACCATCAAGCGCTGCCGGGATGCGACGAGCTGATCGAGACGCATGGCGTCGGGCAGCGAGAGATTGCGTCCCATCTGCACGGCGATTTTAGCGCATGACAAGACTCCTGGATTGCGCGAGGCGATCTCTTGGGCGACCTTCATCGTGGTGCTTTCGAGTTCGCCAGGTTCGACGGCCGTAGAAACTAACCCGAGCTTGTCTGCCTCGGCGCCGGAGAGGTTTCGGCCGAGCAGTTGGATTAACGCGGCCTTTTTCATCGGCACGCCGGAATGAAACAGCGTGCTCGTCGCCATCTGGCCGAAGCTGCCGCGCAGAATTTCCGGCATGCCGATTTGCGCGTCGTTGGCGGCGATGACGAGGTCATGCGAATTCATCAAGGCCAAGGCGCCGCCGAGACAGTAGCCGTGCACTTGGGCAATAGTCACCTTGGGGAAATTCCGCACCGCCTCGAACATGATCGCAGTGGGACTGAACTTATCCCAATCCGTCGGCGCCCCTTCGCTCTGCGCCCGCAGGTAGTAAAGATCCAGTCCTGAGCTGTAAACCGGCCCGCTGCCTTTGGTGACGACCGCATTGATGTGCGGGTCGGCGCGGATCTCTTCCAACGCTTGCATGAAGTCGGTGACCAACTGGGCGTTCATGGCGTTGCGCCGCTCGGGCCGATTTAAGATAATTTTGGCAACTCCGGTTCCGGGAACTTTTTCCAAGATGACGGCTTCCATAAATTTCCTCCCTGGCTGATCATTAGGTAGGTGCTTTTAACGTCGCGGGCTTTTCCATCATCATTGCGAAGACTTCACGAGCCTTCCATTTCTTGCTTCCAAGGGACCGAACTCCGGCGGTGACATGCGATGGCGCGTAGCCCGCTCGTAGGCTGAAGCGACGCGAAACAGCAGCGGTTCGCTAAAGGGCATGGCGAGAAAATCGATGCCGACGGGAAGTTTTGCCGGCACCGGGCCGACCAGGCGGGTGTCGCCAGGGGTGCTAGCGTCGCGCACGCGATCGAAGACATGGGTGGTGAATCCCGCCGGAACTGTGATCGCGGGAAAACCCATGGTGCCGAGCATGGTCCAGGCCTGGTGCGAGCGGCCGTTGACGTCGGGCTCCACCGGCGCTTTGATCAGCGCCGCGGGCACGTTGCCGGTGGGATAGGTGACCGCGTCAAGATTGAGCGATGCCATGCATTGCATCACGGTTTGCTGAATCGCAGCGCGATTGGCGTCGCGATCGCGCACGTCCAAGGTGGTCGGTTTGTTGGCCTCCTGCAAAACTGACTTGACGTCGCGGAAACGGGTGTCGCGGCCGAAAGTGTCTATATAGTAGCGGGACTTGTTGATCAGATCGGTCAAGTCTTTGATGTTCGCGTCGCCGCGCTTCTTGAGATAGCGATTGAAGTAGTACTTCGCTTCGCCGCGGTTTTGCGCGCTGGTCTTAAAGTCTCGAATCGTTGGTTTCGACGGCGCTGACTTTGGCTCGATGTACATGTCGCGCAACACGGCGATGTGGTCGGTTTCAGCGGGGAAAAGAGTCTGATTGGCGCGGATAAACAGCGCATGCAGGTTGCGCGGTGCGTGCTGGTCGATGCACTTTTGAAACAGCTCGCCCTCGGCGCCGGGATCGACAATCGTCGCGCCGAGCTTGCGCAAATCGCCGATGGCGCGCTCGACGATGTCGATGCTTTCGTGATCTGCCTGCGTGAACAGACGCTTGTCCATGTATTCGCGCAGCACGCCGATGCGGATCCCTTTGAGGCTGGTCTCCTTGGCAAAACTCGCATAGCCCGTTTTGGGCATGCGGCCGATGCTATACACCGTCAAGTCGTCCGCCGGATCGTAGCCGGCTATGACATCGAGCACCTTGGCGACGTCTTCGACCGTGCGGCAGGCCGCGCCATTGCGGTCGTTGAGTGGGCCGCCGCCGATCATGCCCTCGCGACTGACCAGCCCTTGCGACTGCGACAAACCGACGCCGTTGTTGAGTCGAGAGGGCATGCGGATGGACGGACCGCCTTCCTCGGAGATGGTGCAGGTGACTAGGTTTGCGGCTACCGAAGACGCCGAACCGCCGCTGGAGCCGCCGACGTCGCGGTCAGTGGCGTAGGGGTTGCACATGGTGCCGCCGAAAGCGCTGCGGCTGCCGGAGGCGTATTCGCCGAGATTGGCTTTGGCCAAGATGATCGCGCCCGCGTCGCGCAGCCGTTTGACCAGCGTCGCGTCCCGCGGCGGGCGGTCGTTGGCATAGTCGGCGTCGGCGCCGCTGGTGGTGCGCATGTCGTAGGTATCCAACATGTCTTTGATGCTGAACACGACGCCGTGCAGCGGCCCAACCAATTTTCCGGTCTTGGCGAACTTTTCATCGAGCGCAGCGGCGACCTCCAGCGCATCGGGCAGGTTCGAATCGTTGTCGGTCGCATCGGTCAGGCTGCGCGCCTTGCGCTCGTCGAAGCCCCATTTTTTGCGCGCCGCCGGGCGCAGATTCAACGTCATCAGCGCATTGATCGCTCCGGCATTCGCTATCGGCGCCACCGGTCCGAGAATACCTTGGGGCTCGTTGACGCAGGTGCCGTTGTAGGCTTTGATGCGGGCCAGATACATGTTGACCAACTGCGTTGCTGTGAGCCGTCTGGCTTTGATTGCCTTGTGAATATCAGCAATCGTTGCCTCGACGATCTGAAAACTTCCTTTTGCGTTAGTTGGCTGGGCCTGTGCGACATCGCTCAGGCAGATCGCAGATGCTAATGCTAAGCCGCAGAGTTTCGTCTGTCTTCGGTGCATGGTTTTTTCCTTCGTGGGTAATGAGTGGTTGCCTTCCTGTACAACGGGCGATTTGAAGCTGTCAAACTGACTGAAGCCTTCGCTGATTTCCCCGGGCCGCTGATGGGGCTTTTTCAACGCTTTCATCGTATTGCTGCGCTGCATAGGAGTTGCATTGCGGAATGCAATACCGGAGTCTACCATCGAGGCGTGAATTTTGAATTCGTACCTGGAAAGCTCACCCATCCTCACCGCGTTTGGTTATCAGCGTGTGTTTCACACAGAAAACGTCTCACAGTATCAACACAGCGACGCCGCATGGGGCTCGGTGGATTTCCTTCATGCCTTCCGGAGCGTTTCCTTGGCGATGTTAGAGCGTGCGAAAAAATATCCGATTTTTGGCGGCAAGCGAAATCCTCCGACTCTTGATCCCGAGGATGTAATTGGGCTAAAAGTCCAAGCGATGGCAAACGACCCGGCACGCATTGCCAGAGAGCGCAGCGACATTGAAGGGCTGGCGCAGCACTACGGCGCCAACCTTGATTGGGACCGCATCGAAGAATACTACGCAGTGTTTGATCTGCGCCACGAAGCCAAGAAGCTTAGAGAAACATTCAGCCGTGCTGACTGAGCAGCAAAAAGCAGAATTGCGGGAAATGGTGGCGTCCGAATCGCTCCGCGAGGAGTTCCGAACGCTCGCCAGATCCTAAACATGCTTGACCAGCAGAGGCCGAGCTGCTTTAGAACCTTTACCATGCCGCGGCAATGCCCGCGTAAAACCTCAGTAAACGAAAGCACATTACTAACCACGAAGGAGCACCGCTATGGCGACTGGAACCATTTCCGATGAAGAACGGGAGCTACGCGTTAACTTGGCCGCCGGCTACCGTCTCGCCGACAAGTACGGCATGTCCGAGCTGATCTACACCCATATTTCTCTGCGTGTGCCGGGGCCAACGCCAGCTTACTTGCTCAACCCGCACGGCCTGCTCTTCAACCAGATCACCGCGTCGAGCTTGGTGAAAGTCGGGCTTGACGGTAAGCTCGTGGAGCCCAGCGAATGGCCGGTGAATCGCGCCGGCGTCGCGATCCATGGCGCGATTTTGGCGGCGCGCCCGGATGTCAATTGCGTGTTCCACACCCACATGCCCTACACGACGGCGGTCTCGTCGCTGCAATGCGGGCTCTTGCCGATGTCGCAGCCGGCGCTGCGGTTTCAGGGGCAGACGGCGTATCACGACTATGGGCGGGCGGCGACGGATCCGGCCGAATGCGCGCGTCTGGCGCGGGACATGGGCGATAAATCGGTCGTGCTGCTGCGCAATCACGGTGGCATCACGACGGGCAAGACCGTGTTGGAGGCGTTCATCAGTTCTTTCTATCTTGAGAAGGCGTGTCAATTTCAGATCCTGGCGCAGTCAGCCGGTGTGCCGTTGACCATGCCTGCCGATGATATCATTGCCGCATCCGGCGGCCGCCCCGCCGGCGACGAGCGTGCTTGGCCGAGCCTCCTGCGCGAGCTTGACCGTGACGATCCTTCGTATCGGGACTAAGCTTTACCTATGCTACGCATGACACTAGCCGCAGGGCACTATGATCGGACCGAAGCGATCCGCGATGGTCGGGTGCGCGCCGAGGGCATCGATTTGACCTACATTATGCTGCGCGTCGAGGAGATCTTCTGGCGCATGGCGCAGCACCGCGAGTTCGACGCCTCGGAGTTCTCTCTGGGCGGATATGTTGTACGCCGTGGGCGCGGCGCCGACGATCTCATCGCGATCCCGGTGTTTCCGTCGCGCTTCTTCCGGCAGTCGTGCATCTTCGTTCACGACGGCTCAGGCGTCCGCAAGCCAGAGGATCTTCGCGGCAAGCGCGTCGGTGTACCTGAGTATCAGATGACTGCCGCGGTGTGGGCGCGCGGCATTCTCGCTGACGACTACGGCGTGCGCGCAGCCGACGTTGAGTGGGTGCAAGGTGGGCTCGAAGAGCCCGGGCGCCTGCCTTTCGAGCCCGCCGAACCGTCGGGAGTCAAGGTTGGCTTCGCGCCGGCGGACCGCTCGCTGGCGCAAATGCTCGGGAACGGAGAAATCGACGCCCTGGTCACGGCTAGGACACCGTCGACGTTTCGTCGCGGCAGCGGAACTGTGCGGCGGCTCTTCGAGAAGCCGTTCGAGGTCGAGCGCGACTATTTCCGCCGCACTGGAATTTTTCCGATCATGCACACGCTGGTGGTCAAGAGAGAGATTCTCGATGCCAATCCCTGGGTCGCGTTCACGCTGTTCAAAGCTTTTTCGGAAGCGAAGGATTTAGCGATGGCCGATTTAACGCAGACCAGCGCGCTGCCTCTGAGTCTACCCTTCCTAGTGGAGCACGCCTACCAAACGATGGACCTGATGGGCGAGGACTTCTGGCCCTACGGCCTTGAAAACAATCGCAAGACGCTGGGAACCTTCGTGCGCTACATGCACGAGCAAGGACTCATCCCTGAAACGATGGCGATTGAAACGCTATTCCCTGATAGCACGCAGCGGACGTTTAGGGTGTGAGGCGTAATAAACCGGCCGTACCCAGTGTTTGCAGCCCGACGCTGGCCAAGTGACCTTGCTGCGCGCTAATTTGTGTCTATCAACAGCGTGCCGAGCTTGTCTAAAACTTCCGCGGTCGTTTCCGCCGGCAGCTTGCAGAAGAATTCTGCTTTTCGAAAACGCCAGTCTAAACTCTTTGCCTGATCAGCGAGCACAGCGCCGGCTAGTTTTGATCCCGTAGGTATCACCACTTCCCATGGGTACCCCTTTATTTGGCTCGTGATCGGACAGAGGATGGCGAGGCCGACTTTGCCGTTGTAGGAGGAAGGTGTGAGGACCAGTGCCGGCCGACGACCGGATTGCTCGTGCCCGACTTGAGGTTTGAACGTAATCCAGATCACGTCGCCACGAGCGGGCACGTAGCGCCGAGCCATCACCAGATCTCGCGTCCAACCGGTTTGCCGGTATCAATCTCAGCGTGGCGATTTTTTTTCGTCACTCTCGATAGAAGCTGATCGAGGGTCAACTTCTTTCGTTGGACAGGCGTTGCGACAACTTTGCCATCCGAGACGGCGAGGTTCAGGACTGTTCCTTCGGTTACGTCGGCATCTTTCGCAAGCGGCTTGGGAATTCGCACCGCAAGACTATTGCCCCATTTTTGAACCCGAACCTGCATGGATTCTTCCTCCTGGCCTCGTATCTACAAAGAAGATACAGCGCTAAAGCCAGCGTCGTCAACAGCTATAGGCCCGCGATACGCTCTGTGACGCTTTTGTTAACGAAGGAATTGCCGCTTGCCATCCAACATTTCGCCGTGTTAGAGCGCAGCCATGGCTACGAACCTGCGCAAGCTAAGGGTTTTCACGATTTTGTTTATGTTCCATGCGATGATCGCTGCGCGGGAAATCCGCGCCGCCGCGGCGGTCGAGCCACAAGGGGGAAAGTTCGCTGGAATGGTCATGATCCCAGCCGGGGAGTTTACGATGGGGCGAGAGGGTGGTCCGAGAGACGAAGCGCCGGCGCACAAATTGTTTCTCCCCGCCTTCTACATCGATCGCAATCTGGTTACCGCTAGAGAGTGCGCGAGGTTCATTCAGGAAAAGGGTCCCACCGGGCCCAAGGGCGAAATGTATTTGGATGTCGCCGATCCCGACGTCCTGGTCCACAATCGAGACGGCAAATGGCTGCCCAAGGAAGGTTTTGAGAATCATCCCGTGGGAGAGCTGAGCCGCTACGGCGCCGCTGCCTATTGCGCGTGGGCCGGTAAGCGGCTTCCCAGCGAAGCGGAGTGGGAGAAAGCCGCGCGTGGCACCGACGGACGGCTCTATCCTTGGGGAAATGACATGCCTCGCCCTGACCTGGCTTTTATCGGCGGCTATCGCGGTCAAACCGTTCCGGTTGGGCGGTTTCCTAAAGGGGCAAGCCCCTACGGCGCTCTCGACATGGCGGGACAGGTTTGGGAATGGACCCGTTCGGTTTACAGATCCTATCCCTACATTCCAAAGGACGGACGCGAGGAGGCGGCACCCGCCGACACGGTGGTTGCCCGCGGCGGCCATTCAGCCAGCGGTCCCGAAGGGCTTACGTCGACATCGCGCGAAGCGGTTGACGCCGGTCGCGCCGCCACGGGCCATGCGTATATCGGATTTCGTTGTGTATCCGACTCGCAGCTGGTTTTGTAGAAACGATTGTCGGTTGGGTTGAAACCGGAGAGGCGAGATGGAAGAAGGTGCAACTATTGCCAAGGTGCCGCCTTGGATGTCGCTCAAGCCGGGGATGATGCAGCATTTGATTAGGGAGCACGAGAAGCTTGGGCGAACCTTGACCGAAGAAGAAACTGTCGCGTTGCTACGCAGCGTGGGATTCGAAATCAGCGAGGCGAAGTGACGCGATGGTCACTGATGGGAACTAAACTGCGAATGAAAAACAAACACAGACCGCAAACCAACGTGCTCACCGCACTTTTTCTGCTGGCGTGGGTAATCCTCTTGGCGGCGCCGGCATGGTCCCAGACTTCATTCTATGAAGGCAAGAATCTTCTGCTTGTGAGCGGCACCGACGCGGGCGGTGCCGGCGATCTGCGCACGCGCGCGGTGATTCCCGTGTTGAAAAAATATATTCCCGGCCACCCGAACATCGTTGTGCAGTACATGCCCGGCGCGGGCGGACGCAAAGCGGCGAATCACATGTACAAGTCGGTTCGGCCCGACGGTTTGACCATGGGCGCGATGATCACCGGCATGGTGCAGGGCACGATCTTCGGCGAGACCGACGTGCTCTACGACCTCGACAAGTTTATTTATCTCGGCTCCCATGCGCGCTATGCGCCCTATGCTTTTGTGACGCGCAAAGCGGCGGGCTTCAACAGCCGGGAAACGTTGCTCGCGGCGCGTGGCGTGCGCATCGGCGCGCCTTCCGTCGGCCACAGTCTTTACACCATCGCCCGGCTATTTGCCTATATGATGGACGTGAAGGAGCCGCGTCTGGTTACCGGCTATACGCCGCGGGAGATCGATTTGGCTTTGGAAAACAACGAAATCGATGCCCGGGTAAGTATCTTGGACAGTTTAGTGAACCGCAATGCGCATTGGTTAGATAAAGATCTGGTGCATGTTCACGCGACGATGGATATCCCCAAGGGCTTTAAGCACCCCGACCGCCGTCTCGCCAAATTTCCCGAGATCGAGAGCTTCGCGCGGTCAAATCAAGAGCGCGGTCTCATCCAGCTTTTTCGCGGCGCGCGCGACACCGGTCAGCCCTTTGTCTTGCCGCCGGGCACGCCGGCGGAGCATGTGAAAATATTGCGTGACGCCATGCGCCGAGCCTTGGCCGATCCACAGTACATCAGAGCCTACGAAAAACTCACTTCGGAGCCCGCCATGACCCTAACCGCAGAGGAGTTCGAAGCCCAGCTCCGCGAGTTGCCGCGGGAAGCCGAGACCATCGATCTCTTCAAACGGCTGTCCGGCCCGGCGCCGCTGCCGGCGCGGCCGTCGCGGTAGCCACTCGCTGTTTGCGTTCGTGAAATTCGCTTGCTTTTGGGACTGGGAAGATCAATCCGGCATTACGGCCGGAATGGTTTGTCGGCTGTGCCTTCGATAGATTTGAAAATCGGAGTCGGTGGTAAGAATAATCGGGTCCGACAATGTTTCGCTCATGCGCACGAGACACGCATCGGCCAGACTCATGGGCACATTGGCGTACTTCCGCATCAGTTTGACTATCGATTCCACCTCGTCGTCCAGCGTAAACGCTGCGACAACAGCTCTACGGCGAAGTAACGCGCCAAGCGCTCGCGATCCGCGCGATCCTAGCAAGAAGAAAGCTTCCGATAGCGCTGCCTCGCAGGTGCGCCACGGCGGCGAGTAGTCGGGCGCGATCGCGACCGCCCATTTGTGGTGCGAGTCGCGGCGGCTTAGCAAAGCCACAAGAAACCCGGCGTCAACTAGAACGCTTCTGGCCATAGCCCTTCGATCTCAAATAGTGCTTCTTTCTCGCGCTTAGATCAGCCGGCAGGCCGTCTACCGAGCCGATCAGATCCGCTATGCCATCTAAAGGTGTTGGCCGCCGTTTGGTCGAGCGGCCGATGCTCTGCAAGCGTTCACGGACGATGTCGGACTTAGAACACCGCCGTTGCCGCGACTCATGCTCTATTTCCGAGACCAGTTGCTCTGGTAAACGGACGGTTAGAGTCTTCATGGGACGATTGTAATACGTGTATGCCACCTACGCAATAAAGTCGTTAAGTTAGTCTCGGCCGCCCTCCTGACCATCCCCCGAGGTGGGGGAAGGAAATCCGGTAGACCCAGCGCGGATTTGCGGTGGACGCGCGTAGCTTTCCGCTTACGTCGTTGCTGAAGGAGTGAAATGGCTCGACATTTTCAGGGATTCCTGATTTGAATGGCGGCCATGGACCAGACCATCACTTCGATTGAACCGATTGCGCTGCGCATTCCGCTGGACATCTGGGCGCCGCCGCCGATGTCGCAAGGGACGCCGCGCACGCATGTGGAAGGTCTCTACGTGCGTGTGACGACCGGTGGTGGTGTGGTGGGCTGGGGGGAGTGCTTTGGAACGGCTCGCCCTATGGTTCTCGCCGCGTTCGACAGCTGGATCAGGCGTCTCGCGGTTGGCCAGAGCGCGTCCGATGAGCAACTTATTCCGCGCATCGAGCGCATGCTTTTGTCCTTGAGCCGCTCCGGTCCGCTGGCCCATGCGTTGGCGGGACTCGACATTGCATTGTGGGATATTCGCGGCAAGCTTGCCGGCGTTTCGGTATCGACGCTTCTCGGCGGCGCCAAGCGAAAGTGCGTCGAGTGCTATGCCTCGCTGCTGCAGTATTCCGGCAATGCAGAATACATCAAGCGCAACACCGCTCGCGCTCTCGAACGCGGTTATCGTTACATCAAGCTGCACGAGAAAACTGCGCCGGCCGTTGCTGCCGCACGCGAGGAGATCGGACCCGACATTCCTCTGATGGTCGATACCAACTGTGCTTGGACACCGGCCGAAGCCGAGGCGGCAGTGACGGCGATGGCGCCGTACAAGCCGTACTGGGTCGAGGAGCCGATCTATCCTCCAGAAGACTTTGAATCGCTGGCAAGGCTGCGCACGAGTACGGGCGTGCCCATGGGCATCGGCGAGAACTCTACCAGCCTGCGCGAATTTCGCCGCATGGTCACCGTCGGTAAAGCCGATTTCATTCAGCCCGCGATGGTCAAACTCGGCATAACCCACATGGCCCAAGTCGCCGCCGAGGTCGAGCAGGCGGGTGCCATCCTGGTACCGAATGCTTTTTATATTGGACCCGCTTTTCTCGCGGCGCTGCATTGCATGGCGGCGAAGGAAAAAAATTCTCCGCTCGAGCGGATGTTTGCCGACTTTGGCGCGACGCCGTTCGCCAAGACGGTGCCGGTAATTAACGGCGGTGTTGAAGTTCCAGAGGGGCCGGGGCTTGGCGCGGACCCGGAAGATGAGCTGATTGCACGGTTCAGAGTGTAGTTGGGGTTAGGGGCGGAGCTCCACGATGGGAACTCTGATCACTGATGCCTTCGACCATTTCTTTGGGCTTTGCAAAACAGTAGCGAGGCGTTTCCCGGTTTCCGCATTGACAACTTTTGAGCCGCATTGAGAACAGACGCCAGCCGGCACGTTATCGATAATGACCAACTTGCCCCGAATCCAAAAATCTTGCTTGATTCGGCGCTCGACCATCTTCGAGTTGCAGATTTCGCATTCGCCGTAGTCGTATTTCCGGGTTCTCTTTTTCATAGGACACCTAAGCTTGATAAGTCGTAACGAAGAGTAGTTTGCCCTGTGGTCTTGAATCGGCAAACGATGGCGATTTCTCTGTCGTCCTGCGCGGGGCCAACGATTTCGTATCTGGTACCACGAGGGTCGCGGGTAAACTTTTTTCCTGACACGGCCTTTTGCAATCGCGTTTTCGATGTCACTGAACGTTAGTTTATCGTCGGCCATTTCTTCAAAGAAATGAGGAATGGTCAGTTCATAGTCACCGTCACGGACTTTCTTTCTGATTCGCTCAATGATCGTCAAATTTCGCTCGTGTCAATCGGGTGGCATATCCCGGTGTTGGAATTATACATTGAAGCTAGTTGATATCGAAACTCCAAATGCAAAGGGCGACCGATCGGTCGCCCTTTGAGTGCCTTTTGTAAAATCCGGCTTTACGCCTTCCCCGCCTCCTTCAACGCCCGCAGCACGTTCTCCGGACTGAGCGGCAGTCTAGTTACGCGTACTCCTGTGGCGTTGTAGATGGCGTTGGCGATGCAGGCCATTGGCGGGACGCAGGCGATTTCACCGGCGCCTTTGGCGCCGTAGGGGCCGGCGCCGGGGTAGCCTTCGACCAAGGTCGTTTCGATGCGCGGCATCATGTTGATGGTCGGCATCAAATAATCGACGAAGCTCGGGTTCATCGTGCGGCCGTCTTTGTCGAAGACGACTTGCTCGCATAGGGCTTGGCCGATGGACATGGCCGCGGCGCCTTCGATCTGGCCTTCGGCAGCGGCGCGGTGGATCGGTTGGCCGATGTCGTGCACGGCGACGTATTTTAGGATTTTTACGTTGCCGGTGTCGGGGCTCACTTCGACGATGCAGGCGTGGGTCGTAAACGGCTGCGAGCTGCCGTGGGCTTTTTCTTCGGCCATGAGCGCTAAGTTGTCGCAGTAGCCGCGGCCGATGACTTCGCCGATAACGTTGTGGGCGTCGGTGGCTACGGTCGCGAGTGGGATGGTTTTCGACGGCGTGCCTTTGACGCGGATTTGTTTGTCGACGATTTCCAAATCGTCCGGGCTTGCTTCGAGTTTGCCGGCGGCCATCTTGAAAAGCTGGTTGCGCGCGTCGATGGCGGCGAGCTTGCTCGCCGTGCCCGAAACGAGGATGCCGCGGCTGCCGACGGTGCCGGCGTCCCATGGGCTGGCATCGGTGTCGACGTTAGTGACGGTCACGTCGCTGACCGGAATACCGAGCTCTTCGGCAACGATCATCGGAATGCCGAAGCCGGGAATGGTGCCCATGTCGATCTTGCCGATGTGCACGGTCACCGAGCCGTCTTCGTTGACTTTCACAATCGACCCGCCGCCGGGGCCGGCGCTTTCGATCCACGATCCCGTCGCGATGCCCATGCCTTGGTTCTTTTCGAGTTTTACATTGCCCCAGCCGATTTTTTCCTTGGCGAGTCTAACCGTCTCACCGAGGGAAACATCGCGCAGCTTGGGCACCCCGACGATTTTGTCGCCCGCCTTCGGCATGTTTTTCATTCTGAATTCCCCTGGGTCCATGCCGAGCTTGGCGGCGATCGTATCCATGTGCGACTCGACGGCGAACGCGGCTTGCGGGCCGCCGGGGCCGCGCACCGGGCCGCAGACCTGTTTGTTGGTGTAGGCGGTGAAGCCTTCGATGTGGCAATTGGGCATCAGGTACCAGCCGCCGAGCATGTTGGCGCAGCGGCCGCCGGCCTGCACGCCGAAGCCCGAGTAGCCGCCGGCATCGTAGAAGACCCTGCCGGTGCGGGCGACGATGGTGCCGTCCTTTTTCACGCCGGTCTTGATGTACATGCGCGCGCCGGCGCGGATGGTGGTGGAAATCGTTTCCTCGGCCTTGTCGAGGATGATCATCACCGGCCGCTTGGTCTTGATCGCGAGCAGGCCGCAGATCGGCTCGACGGCGGCGCTGGAGGTGATGCCGCTGCCCTTGCCGCCGAAGCCGCCGCCCAAACCCGCGGAGATGACGCGCACGTCGTTCAACTTCAAACCCAACATCTTCGCGGTTTCCTGGCGCACTGGGAAAGGCGCCTGGGCATTCGCCCACACTGTGAGGCGGCCGTTGGGCTCCATCTGTGCTGCGGCGATGCGCGGCTCGAGATACTGCGGATGGATCATCTTGGTTTCGTAAACTTGTTCGACGACAACGTCGGCTTCAGCCATCGCTTTGTCGGGATCGCCGACGTGAACGACCGCGTGGCCGCAGACATTTTTCATGTCCGCGGGACAGGTCTTCGGCAGCGGCATGTCATCGTGCAGCACCGGCGCATTTGCTTTGGTTGCTTCTTCCGGATCGATCACCACTGGCAGCGGCTCGTAGGTGACTTTGATTTTTTTCAGCGCGGCTTTCGCGATGGCCGGCGAGACCGCGGCAACGGCGGCGACGGGGTCGCCCATGAAGCGCACTTTGCCGCGCGCGAGAATGTGGCGGTCGATGTAACTGCGGCCGTAGCGGACGTTGGGCGCATCGGCTGATGTGACAACGGCGTGCACGCCCGGATAGGCTGCCGCTTCACTGGTGTCGATGCTGACGATTTTGGCATGGGCGTACTGGCTGCGCAGGATCGCGCCATGCAGTTGGTCCTTGAACATTAAGTCAATGCCGTAGACACCTTTGCCAACCACGCGGTCAACGCCGCCCAAGCGGGCCGGGCTCGAGCCGACGACTTTGAATTCTGCTTTTGCCATGACTGTCTCCTTAATCGGATTCGGATTAAGAAATTTTCTTGCGCAAAGGCGCAAAGGGCGCAAAGTTCGGAGTTGGTTTTCTTTCCTTTGCGTTCTTTGCGTGCTTTGCGCGAGACATTCTTTGTCTTAGAGCTTACTCGCTGCCAAGTGAATCGCGTCGACGATTTTGTTGTAGCCGGTGCAGCGGCAGATGTTGCCGGAGACCGCTTCTTCAATGTCGGCGGCGGTCGGTTTTTTCGTCCGGTCGAGCAGCGCTTTGACCGACATGATAAATCCCGGCGTGCAGTAGCCGCACTGGACCGCGCCGGTGTCGATGAACGCTTGCTGCACTGGGTGCAATTTGTCGCCGTCGGCCAAGCCTTCGACCGTCGTGATCTGCGCGCCGTTGGCGTCGGCGGCCATGGTCACGCAGGAGTTGATCGGCTTGCCGTTGTGAATCACCGTGCAGGCGCCGCACTCACCGGTGTTGCAGCAGAGCTTGGTGCCTTTCAGTTCCAAAACATCGCGGAGAAATTCCAACAGCGAAGTCTCCGCTTCCGCGCTGACGCTGTAAATCTTACCGTTAATCGTGGTGTTGATCGGAACGAACATTTACGCAACCTCCTTGCCGGTGGCGGCTTTCCAAGTTTGGGCCAGACCGCGCCGGGTCAATGCTTCGACAATCCAGCGGCGATTCTCCGCGCTGCTGCGCTGATCGCTGATCGGGCTTGCTTCGCTGCCCGACAGCGTGCCGGCTTCTTTGAGCAATGCCGCGGTGAGCGGTTTGCCTTTTAACAAAGCTTCCGTCTTCGGCGCGCGGACTGGCGTCGGTGCGACTGCGCCGAGGCCGATGCGGGCCTCTTGCACGCCGCTACCGTTGGCCGCGAGCAGCACGGCAACGCCGACCATGGCGATATCCATGGCGCCGCGCACGGCGTGCTTCAAATAAACGCCTTTGCTGCCGGCAGCGGGGATCGGGATTTCGATTTCCTTCAACAATCCTTTGGCACCGACGGCGCTTTTGCCGGGGCCTTGGAAGAAAGAAGAAAACGGCTCGCTACGCTCACCGTCGGAAAACGCGCAAATCGCCGTGGCGTTGAGCACGAGCAGCGGGGTTAACGTTTCACCCGACGGCGAAGCGCGGCAGATGTTGCCGCCGAGGGTCGCGGTGTTGCGCACTTGCAGCGAAGCAAACTGATGTGACGCTTCCCAGAGCACTGGCAATTTCTCGCGGATCAGCGAGCTGGTTTCGATCTCACGAATCGTCGTCAGCGCGCCGATGCGAATGGCACCGCCGCTCTCTGAGATGCCGGAAAGGCCGGAGATTTTTTTGATATTCACCAGCGCGCTCGGCTCTTCTTTGAATTTGATGTCGACCATCACGTCCGTGCCGCCGGCGATGACCTTGGCCTCAGCACCATGCTTGGCCAGCACCGACAGCGCGTCGCCGATCGATTTCGGTTCGAAATACTCCATAAAGGATTGCCTCGTGTTTGGATTTGTTAAATGCGTTTTTGTCTTAGCCCAATTGGTAGGAAGTTAGCAAGGGGTTGTGACGAATTGGTGGCCTGGGTAGTCGTGGTCGTCGTCTGGATGTAGGGGCGACCGGTTGGTCGCCCTTTCTTGCAGTTTCTCCACACCGAGAATATACAAACGGGTGTGATACGTTCGAGATAGGAGACCCTGTTTTCATGCGCTTGCCACATCGCGATCCGATCCGTTTAGGGCCGACGGCCTATGAAGTGTTTCAGGAGAAGGAAGGTATTCCTTCCGTCACCGGGTTTTTCATTGAGGACTTGATGGACGTCGCGGTCAAACCCTGGGCGCGCATGGGGGCGTTGGGGTCGTATCTAAATCTCGGCGAGCAGCAGGAGACCGACGCCTACATCTGCGAAATTCCTGCCGGCAAAGAGACCCTTCCGCAGCATCATATGTTCGAGATGCTGGTCTATATTCACAAAGGCCGCGGCGCGACCACGGTTTGGTTCGAGGGCGAGGGCAAGCAGACCTTTGAGTGGGCAGCGGGGGCGATCTTCGCTATTCCATTGAATGTCTCGTACCAGCACTTCAACGTTTCCAACGAGCCGGTGCGTTTTCTCGCTGGCACCAATGCGCCGCATGTGATCAATCTGTTTCACAACGAAGACTTTATTTTTCGCAATCCGTTTCAGTTCCGCGACCGCTTCACGCCGGAACGGGAGTTTTTCAATTACAACAAAAAGCTGACGGTGCGGTCGTGGGAGTCGAACCTGGTGCCGGACGTGAATACGTTTGCCCTCGACGACTATCCGATGAAGGGCAAAGGCGTGAAGATCATGCGCTTCGGCTTGGCGGGAACAACGTATGGGTGCCACGTGCAAGAGTTCCCCGTCGGCAGCCGCAGCTTGTTTCATCGGCATGGTCCCGGCGCGATCGTTTGCGTCACGCAGGGCACCGGCTTTGCAATGGTTTGGCGCGAAGGGGAGGATCGCACGCGCTTTGAGATCAAACCGGGCTCCATCTACTCGCCGGGTGATCTGATGTATCACGGCCACTTCAATACGGGGCATGAAACGCTGCGACATTTCGCCATGCGCGGCCGCAGTCCTAAATTCAGCCAGGATCGGTTTCGGACGAAGCTGCACGAGATGATCCCCCTCGAAGAGGAGCCTCCGGAGATTCATCCGATATATTTGGAGGAGCTGAAGAGAAATGGCGTGAAGTCGGAAATTTCGCTTGTTGAAGAGTAGGGAGATTTAACCACAAAGGGCACAAAGGATTCGGATTCGGAGAATTAACCGCAAAAAGCGCAAAAGGCGCAAGAAGTAATGACTCACCACGAAGGACACGAAGAGCACGAAGCTCGGAAAATGATTTTTCTGCTTCTTTCCTTCGTGCCTTCGTGGTGAAAAGTATTTGAGGAGATCATATGTCTGAGCTGGCTTACACAGACTTTCGCAGCTTCGTTGCCGAAGCGATCAAGATTAGCGACCACCGCGTGATCGAGGGCGCGGATTGGGACGCCGAGATTGGCGCGCTGGTGGAATCCACTGCAGAGTTGGTGCCGCAGCCGCCGCTTTTGTTGTTCGACAAAGTGAAAGGCTACCCGGCGGGGTTTCGCGTTTGCAGTCTGCCCTACGCGGCTTATAAGCGTGTCGCCTTGGCGCTCGGCTTGCCGCTCGACAAGACGAAACTGGAAACTTTGCGTCTCGCCGCTCGCAAGGTGCGCACGACGCAGCGGATTGCACCGAAAGAAGTCAGTACGTCGCCGCTGTTAGAAAACGTCTTGAAGGGCGGCGATGTCAATCTTCTCAAGTTTCCCGCGCTGCGTTTTCACGAAAATGACGGCGGGCGCTACTTTGGACCAGGCGGCGGCTTGATCAACCAGGATCCGGATTCCGGCTACGTCAACACGGGCACCTACCGGATGCAGCTTCATGATAAGAACACGCTTGGTTTGTGGATGAGCCCAGGCCAAAATGGCCGGCAGATCGCTGCGAAGTACTGGGAGAAGGGCAAGAGCTGCCCGGTGGCGGCGACCTATGGGCAGCATCCAATGGTCTTCATGCCGTCGTACACGAAATTCCCTTACGGTGCGCAAGAGATGGAAGTTACCGGCGGGCTGATTGGTAAACCGCTCGAAGTGTTGCGCGGGCCGATCACGGGTTTGCCGATTCCGGCGTCGTCGGAGATCGCGATTGAAGGCGAGATTCCGCCGCCGTCCGAAGAGTCGCGTGCCGAGGGACCCTTCGGTGAATGGCCCGGCTACTACTCAGGCGGCACCACCGGCACCGGCGAAAACCAACCGATCATTCGTGTCAAAGCGATCTATCACCGCAACGATCCGATCCTTGAAGACGAAGCGCCGCTCTGGCCCGGTGCGGTGAAAATGGACCTGCATATCTCCGCTGGGGTGTTGTGGGATCAGCTGGAAAGCGCCGGCATTCAAGATATCGTCGGCGTGTATAACCACACCTCTTATATGACGGTGGTGTCGATCCGACAAAAGTATGCCGGCCACGCCAAGCAGACCGGTTTGGCCGCGGTCAGCGCCGCCGCCGCGGCGCGCAACGGCCGCTACGTCGTCGTCGTGGACGAAGACATCGACCCGACCAACATGAAAGAAGTGCTCTGGGCGATGATGACGCGCGTCGATCCGGCGACCAATATCGATATCGTCGACGGCTGCTGGTCGACGCCGCTCGATCCGCGCATGCCGCCGAGCAAACGGAAGAACAAAGATCACACCAACAGCCGCGGCATTTTCTACGCGGTGCGGCCGTGGGAATGGCGCGACAAGTTCCCGAAAACGAGCCGCTCGAGCCGCGAGCTGCGCGAGAAGACGATCGCCAAGTTCAAAGGCGTGATTCCGTTTCCGGGCTCGTGATCTCGTCTTGTGTTACCCTGTCAATGTCGGGTCGTAATCAATCCAAGTCAGTTCCTAGTTCCTTCCCCCGCCTCGGGGGAAGGATAGAATGGGGGCCGCTGCCCGAGTGAAAGGCCGTAGTCTTTTCGTCGCCGTCTCGGTGGCTAGTCTGCTTCCGGTCCTAGCGTTCCTCGTCATCATCATCTGGATGGGGTTCTGGCAGGGCAGTCCGGGCGAGCCGGTGGAGCACACGCTTAAGCACTACCGGACGCTCTTCAGCGATGCATCCACGTACAAAACTCTGTTGAACACGCTCGGCTTTGCCGCGACTACGGTGCTGGTGTCGCTGTTGTTTGCCGTGCCCACGGCGTGGTTAGTCGAGCGCACGGATTTGCCCGGGAAAAATCTGGTTTACGCGCTGGTCACCATCGGCGCGCTGGTGCCGACATTTTTTACTTCCATGGGGTGGGTGTTCTTGCTCCATCCGCGCATCGGCATCATCAACAAATCGCTGATGGAGCTTTTCAACCTGGAGAACGCGCCGTTCAACATCGCATCGCTCGTCGGTATGGGCTGGGTCGAGGGGTTGGGCCTCTCGTCCATCGCCTTCATCATGATCGTCGCTACTTACCGGACGATGGACCCGGCGCTGGAAGAGGCGGCGCGGGTGCATGGTTTGGGTCTGTTTCGCACGCTGTGCTACGTGACGCTGCCGCTGACGTTTCCCGGCATCATCGCGGCGTCGATATATGTTTTCACCATCGGCCTGTCGGCCTTCGAGGTGCCGGCCATCATCGGCATGTCGAATAAGATATTTACTTTTGCGACGTTCATTTTCTACAAGATTCAGCCACTCGAAGAGTTGCCGAGCTACGGCATGGCTGGCGCCGTGAGCAGTTTGTTGGTGGTGCTGGCGCTGCTCTTGAGTTGGAGTTACTTCAGCGTCCTGCGCTATTCGCATCGTTACGCGGTGGTCACGGGCAAGGGCTACCGGCCGCGCCTGGTCGAGTTGGGCAAGCGAGGTTGGCTACTGGCGTGGCTGTTTCTCGGTGGCTTTTTTCTCGTTGCCAAGGTCCTGCCGTTTTTGCTCCTGGTCTGGGCGTCGCTGCTGAAGTTTTTTCAGCCGCCCTCTTGGGCCGCGTTGGAGCAAGTCTCACTGGCCAATTTCTATGGCCTGCCGTGGAAGCTCATGGCCAGCGGCGCTTGGAACACTTTCATCCTGATGCTGGTCGTGCCAACGCTGACGATCGTTCTCTGTCTGGCGATCTCTTGGACCGTGCTGCGCTCGGGGCTGAAATGGCGCCTCCTGTTCGATGCGGTGGCGTTTTTGCCGCACGCGGTGCCCAATTTAATTCTTGCCATCGCCGCGGTGTTCGCGGCGTTGTTTCTCATGCCCAGGGCCATTCCGATCTATGGGAGCCTGGCGATTCTCATTTTCGTTTACACGATTAGCCGCATCAGTTTTGCCACGCGCATCATCAACAACTCGCTGGCGCAGATTCATCCCGAGTTGGAAGAGGCGGCGTTTGTCGGCGGTCTGCCGCTGCTGCAAGTGATGCGCAAGATTCTGTTGCCGCTGCTCAAGCCGGCGCTCGTCTACGCTTGGCTGTGGATGGCGCTGTTGTGCTTTCGCGAGCTGACCATGGCTTCGGTGCTGGTCACGAGCCAAGGCAACGTCACGCTGCCGATGATTGTCTGGGGCCTGTGGCTCGGCGGTAGTCTCAATCAAGCGGCGGCGGCGAACCTGGTCGTGCTGGCGTTGATGGTGCCGTTCGTCGTGCTCTATTTGATCTTTGGCCGGCGCAGTCGGTTTTCGGAGGCGGCGTGATCTCGATTCGAAAGCTCGTCAAGCAATTTGCCACCGGCGAGCAAACCGTCGCAGCCCTTCAAGGCGTCGACCTCGAGGTGAGCAAGGGCGAGTTTTTCGTGCTGCTCGGACCGAGCGGCTCGGGCAAAACCACGCTGCTGCGCAGCGTCGCCGGTTTGGAAAAGCCCGATAGCGGTGAAATCAGCCTCAACGGCAAGACGGTGTTTTCCGGTAGCCGCAAGATCGCCGCGCTGCCCGAGGAGCGCGAGATCGGCATGGTGTTTCAGTCCTACGCGATCTGGCCACATTTGACGGTCGCCGAAAATATCGGTCTGGTGTTGACCCACGGCCGGTCGCGCCTATCGAAAAGCGCGGCGCAGGAGCGCATTCGCCATGCGCTCAGCCTGGTGCAGCTCGACGATTATGGCAGCCGGCCGTCGCGCCTATTGAGCGGCGGCCAGCAGCAGCGCGTGGCGTTGGCGCGGGCGTTGGCGGTGAATCCGGCGCTGTTGTTGATGGACGAGCCGCTCAGCAATCTCGACGCGCGGCTGCGCGAAGAGGTGCGCACCAGCATCAAGAAAGTCGCCATGCAATTGGGCATCACGGTGCTCTATGTCACCCACGATCAAGTCGAAGCGATGGTGCTGGCCGACCGCATCGCGGTCATGTCGCATGGGCAGATTCTGCAAATCGGCAATCCCTTCGAGCTGTACCGCGCGCCGGCCAATGCGCTGGTGGCCGAGTTCTTCGGCTCGATCAATTGGCTGCGCGGGAAAATCGCGGGCAACGGCACGGTCGAAAGTGAAGTCGGCACGCTTGTCATCGAAAACCAACGACAGTATGAAGGAGACGTGGTGGTTGGCGTGCGGCCGGAGGACGTCCGGCTCGCTGCGAACAGCGACAGCGGTGAAAATATTCTCACCGGCGGGATCGTTGGCTCAGTATTTTTAGGCGACCAGATTACTGCTGAAGTGAAGATTAAAGACAAAGTGTTGATCGCCAAAGCAAGCCCCGAGCGGGAATACCCAGTGGGCAATATTTCAGTGCGATTACCCAAAGAACGTTTGGTGATTTTTCCCGATACTACGGCTAAATAATAGAAGGAGAATGATTATGGCAAAAGGCGATGTGCGACACTTGGATCATTTCGTCGTCGCGGTGATGGAACCCGATCGAGCGGAAAAGTTTTTCACCGAAGTCATGGGCGCGCGGACCCTCAAATCCGAGAACGAGCCCAACATGACGCGCATTTTCATGAAGCTGGGCGAAAATCACATCGGGCTTTTCTCTCAGGGCAAGAACAAGCTGCCCAATCGGCAGAGTGCCAACTCCTACCCGCGCCATTCGTTTCAGGTGCCCGCCGGAGAATATGACGCGATGGCGGCGAAGATTCGCAAGGCTAGTCCCTTCGTCAAAGACATCAGCGGCGATCTGGGTTGCTGCTGGAACGAAGGTCTGGTGTTTCAAGATTCAGAAGGCAACTTCTGGGAAATCGCTGAGACGCCCGGCATTGCCAAGACCCGGCTGCATCACTTGCACTTCGACGCCACCGATGTTGGTGCAAGCGTGGACTTCTACAAGAAATTTTTGAACTGCACGGTGAAGGCGCAGAACGTGACCATGGCCGAGGTCGTTGCACCTTCGGGACAAAGCGTCGTGCTGAACAAGGTCGATGAGCTGAGTGAGGTGACCAAGGCGACCTGGCGCGGACGCCATTTCGCGTTCTACGTGCAAGACGATGATTTTCACGCCATCGTCGACAAACTGCACGCTAGCGGCATCGAAGAGCGCGACGATCACGGCGAGCGCGCCGGCAGAAAGCCGGGGCAATTGGGGACTTATTTCAGGGAGCCGAGTGGATTCCGCCTGCAGATTACCAACGAAGACTCAGCGACGTTCGCGGCGCATGCGAACGATTAATCGGATGATTTAACCGCAAAGCCTATCCTGAGCCACGTCGAAGCGGACGCAGAGTACGCAAAAATTCGGAACGATATTTTCCCCTTTGCGTTCTCTGCGTTCTTCGCGGTTGATCCTTCCGAATCCGAACTTTGCGTCCTTCGCGCCTTTGCGCGAGATCAAATCTTATCGAGAAATCCGCGCCACTCCTTCGCGACTTTTTCTTTTAGCTCTCTACTTGCGCCGCTCGATTTGGGGAATTTATCGCGCCATTCATAGGGGCGCGTCGCGTCGATGATGGCGCGCGAGCTGAAGCCTTTGTCCTGGACCGGGATGCGCGGGTCGAGCGGACCGCTCCAGCAGCGGCGCAGGATTTCGATCGACTCCACCGGATCGGAGCGCGAGCTGATCGCCCAGATCACTTCTTCGGAATTGGTAATATCGATGTCGTCGTCGACGACAATCACATAGCGGCCGAGATAGGCGCCGGAGCGGCACTGACTGGCGATCATCGCCGCTTGGCGCGCGTGCCCGGGGTAGCGCTGCTTGATCGAGAGCACGGTCATGAACCTGCCGCCCGAAGGATGCGACCAAACCGCCGATACGTCGGGGACACCGGCTTCGTCGAGGGCGTTCCAGATCAACGCCGAGCGCATCAATGAGAAATGCAAGTTGTCACCGCTCGAAGGTTTCAATAACGGAAAGCCGCACATGATCGGGTCGTTGCGGTAATAAACGGCTTTGACGCGAATCACCGGCACGGCCGTTTGATTGCTGGCATAATAACCTGTCCACTCACCGAAGGGTCCTTCGGGCATGAAGTCGTTGGGCACGACTTCGCCTTCGATGGCGATTTCGGAATCTGCGGGAATCGGCAAACCGGTGAGCGGACCGTCGACGACGTCGAGCGGCTTACCGGTGATGCCGCCGGCGTAGGCATATTCGTTGACGCGATTGGGCACGTCGGTGGATGCAACAAGAAAATTGATCGGATGATGACCGAAGGAAACCGCGATCGGCAAGGCCCTGCCGGCGGCATGCTCTTTGTCACGATGGACGCGGCCATGCTTGCCCGGCGACATGTGCAGGCCCATGTGATCGCGGCCGTGAATCATGATCCGATAGGTGCCGACGTTGACCCAGCCCTCTTCAGGATCGCGCGTTACGCACAGATCGTCGGTGCCGATGTAGCGGCCGCCGTCGAGCTCGTGCCAACGCGGCACCGGGAATTTGAGTAAATCGATGTCGCTGCCCTTCTGCACGTTCTCGAACAGCGGCGCGGTTTTCACTTTGCGCGGCTCGATGGGCTGAATCGATTTCACCTGCTGGCGCCATTTCTGGACGAAGTCGAACTCGCCGATCTTCGGGTCCATGCCCATGGTGAGCGCCAGCCGCTGCACGGAAGAGAGCAGGTTGACCGCCATGCGGTAGCCCTTGGGGTATTCTTTGATGTTGTCAAAGACAATCGCCGGGCGTGTCTTCGAGCGCTCGTTGATGATCTCCGTCAGCGTCGATAACTCGAGATCCCAATGGGCATCGTTGACGGTCATTAGTTGACCGAACTTGTCGACATCCGCTAACCAAGAACGCAGGTCTGACATAATTTCCTTTATTGCTTTGTTGGTGCCGGCACCGCGGGCACCGCCATCGATCGAAACGTGTTTTCCGGCTCTTCGCGATAGTGTCCGAACGCGCTGACGATCGGCGTGTCGTTTACCGAAAACAAAATCGCGTCCTGGGTCTTCGAGCGATTGACATGCTCATGCCATGCCCAGTTGGGGACGACGAAGGAATCGTGGGTGGTCCAATCCATCGCCTTGTCGCCGACATTCGTTGTGCCTGCGCCGCCGGCGACGAAGTAGACCGCGCTCGACGTGTGGCGATGTTTCTTGGCGTGCTCTCCTGGGCGGAGCAGCTGAATCCAGCAGCTGAGCGTCGGCAGCGTCGGCCCGCCCTTCCGCTTCCATCCTTCATACTTCTCTCAGAATCCGCGCAAACTAACTCCCAACCCTTCGCCCTCGGGCACGGCGATGGTTCCTTTCTCCACCGAAAGTCCAAAGAACGGATCGCCGGTAATCACCTCGAATTCGCCCAGCTCGCAGAGCGGCGAAATACCGGGGGTCGCAGCGGCCAAATGCACCGCGGCGGCGTCACCGACCATGCTGCCGGCGGTGTTCGACAGCGCGCAGCGGATGCCGTTTTGCTCGCACAGCTCGGCGATGCGGCGCACTTCGTTGAGGCTGCCGACTTTCGGGATGCCGGTGTTGATCGAATCGACCATGCGGTTCTTGATCAGTATCTGCGCATCGGCGAAGTTACGGCAGGACTGATCGGCTTCGATTTTGATCGGCGCGTGCTGTTTCACTTCCCACAAAGCATCGAACTGATCGCGCGGCACCGGCTGCTCGAAGACTCCCACGCCCAAATCGGCCAAACCTTTTGCCAGGCGAATGGCATCTTTCGCATTGTAAGCTTCGTTAGCGTCGATCTTGATGAACACGTCGTCGCCCACGGCCTTGCGCACCGCGGCGACGCGCGGCAAATCTTTACGAATATCGCCGCTGACTTTGAGCTTCAGCGCCAATCCGCCGGCGGCAAGCTCCTTGGCTTCCTGGGCCATGGCGTCGGGAGCGCCGACGCTGACCATTTTTATGACTTGGATCTCACTGCGACATTTGCCGCCGAGCATCACCGACAGCGGAATATGATAGGCGCGCGCCAAAGCATCGATCATCGCGCCTTCTAGGGCGGACTTCGCGCGCGGGTGGCCGGTCAGCGTACGATCCATTTCGGCGCGAATTTTCGCCAGGTCTTCAAGCTCTTTGCCAATGACCTTCGGCGTGAGAATCGCATCGATGACATGGCGCGCGGTCTCGGGCGTTTCACCGGCGCGCGGAAAAAGATCGGCATAGCCGTAGCCCTCGATGCCTTGCAGCGTCACGACGCTCACCAACACGCCGCGCGCCACGGTAAAATTATTGGTCGCCGTCACCAGCGGCTTGGTATACGGCATTTCCAGCGTGCGGGTTTCGACTTTTTCGATTTTCATGGCAGCTCCTCGGTTCGTAAACTGACGAGGTCTTTAGGACTGTTTAATATCGCCGGCCGAACATTACAACCGTTTCCGCCCGGTGGTTAGGTTGCTATAAAAGAACCATGCGGGTTTTGCTGATCCAACCGCCGGTGCATGACTTCTATGACACCGACGTGCGGCTCCAGCCCATCGGGCTGGCTTATATCAAGGCCGCAGTGCGCGCGCATTCGCCGCAGGTCGAAGTCATCGTCAAAGATTTCCACGGCGGTCACGGCCGGCGCACAGTGGCCATCCCAAAAGAGCTGCGCTACCTGGCCGAATACTATCCCGTCGCCGACAAGTCGCCGTTCTCGACGTTCCATCAGTACTATCACTTTGGCAAATCCTTCGATGACATCGAAACCGAGATCACCGACCTGCAACCCGACGTGGTCGGCATCTCATCGCTGTTTACACCGTATTACCGCGAAGCGTTGGAAGTCGCCGCCCGCACCAAGAGAAGCACTGATGCCATCGTCGTCATGGGCGGATCGCACGCCTCCGCCGTTCCTGAGTCGCTGCTGCTCTCGCCGCATGTCGACTACGTGATTCGCGGCGAGGGCGAACGCCCGATGGTCGAACTGCTGCGCGCGCTCGAACGCGGCGAGGCCGTCGATCGAGTGCCCAATCTTGCCTACAAACGGGCCGGCGCGCTTGTCTACAATCCTATCGAAGACAACTTTCCCATCGATGCACTGCCGGCTCCCGACCTAAACGACTGCCGAGCAACATCGTACAACCTGGCCGGCAAACCGATGACGTTTATGATCACATCGCGGAGCTGCCCGCACAAATGCTCCTTTTGCTCGGTGCACACGACCTTCGGCACCGAATATCGGCGGCGTTCGTTGGACAGCGTGTTGGCGGAGATTGAGCTGCGTTACCACCAGGGCTTCCGTGTTATCGATTTCGAAGACGACAACCTGACTTATTACAAGCACACCTTCAAAGAACTCTGCGGCCACTTGATCGCGCGCTTTCCGCGGCGCGAAATGCAATTCGTCGCCATGAACGGCATCAGCTACCTGAGCCTCGACGACGAATTGCTGGAACTGATGCAGCGGGCCGGCTTTACGCACCTGAATCTTGCGCTGGTATCATCCGACAAAACCGTACGCGAGACCACCAAGCGGCCGCATACACTGGACGCCTATGTGAAAGTTGTCGACAAAGCGCACGCGCTCGGCTTTAAGATCGTTTCCTATCAAATCCTCGGCCTGCCGAATGAAAGCCTCGACAGCATGATTCAAACCTTGGCATTTAACGCGCGCCTGCCCGTGTTGCTCGGCGCCTCGCCGTTCTATCAGACGCCCAAGGCTCCCATTGCCCGTGGATTGGACTTGTGCGAAGCGGATTTCGTCAGGGCGAGACTGACCGCCCTGGGCATCGGAGCGCCTGGCTTTGACCGTGACGACGTTTACACGTTGTTTGTGACCACGAGGATTCTCAACTTTTTGAAAGGCATCGAGCTCGACAAGCCAGCGAGCCTGGAAGAACTAATGCGCTTCCGTTGGTCGGAGCAACGCACACAGATTGGCTTTGATCTGCTCGGGCGGTTGCTGGAAAACCGAGCTCTCTATTTTCACACGCAAGCGGGTTTGATCGAAAACCGGCGCTTCAAGAGTGAAATTTTCCAGCGAGTACTTCGAGAGGCAAAGAAACTATCTTGTCTAAACGGGCGGGCGATTGCTCTATAGCCCGGATTGTTCACATAGGGGAGAGCGATCCAGATGCCCGCTTCGACGGCGGCAAAGCGCAGACCGACTACGAGTCGCAAATAGCTGATCACGAGGGTCAGCGACACCACCGAGCAGATGACAAAGGCGAGATGGATGGCGATGTGATCGACGGTGTAGGCGAACAATAGATGAAACGCAAAGAACGCACAGGCCAGGAAAAAATAGTTCATCGGATGGAGCTCGATGCCGCGCCGCGTGGTGATGATCAACATTAAAAAGAAGAAGAACAGCAGCGACACCGGCGCGAAAAAACTGATCCGCCCGGCGAGTGGCCCCGGTTGCAGCTTCTCGGGCAGGATCATGCCGATTTGAAAGCCGGAGAGCAGGTTCTTCGATTCCCAGACGAGCTCCCAACCTTTTTGCGTTGGTTTTTTGTGGGCCGGCGCTAAAGTATTCTCAGGAAAATCGATGTCCTTGAAATTGGTTGTCATCCGCAGTTGAAAGTTGCGCACCTGGGTGACATCCTCGCCAAAGTGGTAGCGCCAGCTATCCAAGCCCTGGGAGCGATAGCTGACTTTGAGCACCGCGCTCTTGCCGCGCGCCAGCGTGATCGGCGCGAGTAGCGATGACCGTTCGTTGGTAAACGTCAATGGTTCGCCATCTAGGGTAAAGACGAGATCATCGTAAATCGCCTGGGCGGTGGGGAAGTGCAGCGTGAGCGTCACCTTCTCATCCTCGGTGGTGTTCTTAAAGGTGTATTCACCGGCGAAGGCGACTTTGTAGGTGCTGTACCACAGCAGACCCTTTTGCCGGTGCTCGAGGTCGAGATCGACGGCCACCTGACTCGCTTCCAGTGACAGCGGTGTGACAATATTTTCTTTCACGGTGCGGACGACGTTGACGCCGTTCTCCTGCGCTGCGACCTTCTGGAAGACTTCTTTGGAGATCGTCGCCGAGAGAGAGCGCTGGGTATGCGGCGCGCCCCAGATCGACGCGACCCTTTCCTTCAAACTGGAATCGTAAGAATAAGTCCTGGTAAAAATCGTCGTGCCTAGCACCGCCCAGGCGATGCTCGTGCAGATGAAGATAAAAATGAGCGCCTTGATTTGCTGGTACATAGACATAGTTTCCTCCTCAATTGTGATGGGAGCGATTCTAAGCAGCGCCTGTGCAGCGCCGATGAGCCGGATGCGGCTTTGTTGCGGCGATTTGGTGCAGATTTGGTGCAGCGACGGGGTTTTGCTCAGGCGCCCGTTGCGGTAGAAGAATTTCATGGCACTTTTGGAAGGCGTGCGGGTGCTCGACCTGACCAATGTTCTTGCTGGGCCATTTTGCTGTTATCAGCTAGCCCAGTTGGGCGCGGAGGTGCTCAAGGTTGAGGTGCCCGGTAGCGGCGATCTCGCGCGGCAGCTGGGCGCCGATCCCGAGTTAAATAGCAAATTGATGGGGGCGTCGTTCTTGGCCCAGAACGCCGGCAAGCGCTCGATCACCGTCAATTTGAAACATGCCGATGGCAAAGCGATTTTTCGCAAGCTGGTGACAACCGCCGACGTCGTCGTCGAGAATTTTCGCCCGCGTGTGATGGAACGTTTGGGCCTGGGATACAAAGAACTTCAGACGAGTAAAGGCGATCTGATCTACTGTGCCATCTCCGGCTTCGGTCAGGATGGACCTCTCAAAGACAACCCCGCCTACGATCAAATCGTCCAGGGCTTGTCCGGCGTCATGAGCATAACCGGCGACCGGCATTCGGCGCCGCTTCGGGTGGGTTATCCGATTGCTGACACCATCGGCGGCGTTACCGCCGCCTTCGCCATCGCTGCGGCTCTGTTTCGCCGCGCGCGCAGCGGTGCGGGTGAGTTTATCGATGTGTCGATGCTCGAAGCGACGATCGCTAGCATGGGTTGGGCCGTGTCGAATTGGTTGATAGCCGGCATGGCGCCGCAGCCGATGGGTAACGAAAACATGACTGCCAGCCCGTCTGGAACGTTCTCGACGAGAGACGGCTTGCTCAATATCGCCGCCAACGAGCAAAACCAGTTCGTTACGCTCTGCGGGTTGACTGGGCGGCAGGACTTGATCGCCGACCCGCGCTTTGCCCAGCGCGAGGAGCGCAAACATTACCGTCAAGAGCTGAAGAGGGAAATCGAAAAGGCCCTGGCGGCAAAATCGGCGCGCGAGTGGTCGGACATCTTCAATCGAAACGGCGTCCCAGCCGGCGAAGTGCTATCGATTCCCGAAGTTCTGAAACACCGCCAAGTCGTCGAACGCGGCTTGGTTAAGCGCTTCCCTGCAGCCACCGGCGCCGACCGGGAGCTTGCGATGGTGCGCTCAGGGTTTCGACTCGCGAGCGGCGATCCCGCGCCGGCCGCGCCGCCGCCTACCCTGGGTGCCGACACGGAAGCCATTTTGCTCGAGCTAGGCTATGACAGGGAAAGCATCGCGCAGCTGAGAAGTTCACAGGTGATATGAAACGACCCAGACCAGCAAAGACCGCAGCCCTTCGTCCAGAACAGTCTGTCGAAGACTGGTGGCCGACCTCGATCATCGAGATGCACCCGGGCGAGATCCGCTACCGCGGCTATGCTATCGAAGATTTGATTGGTCGCGTCGGCTTCGCCGAAATGATTTGGCTCTTGACGCGCGGCGATCTGCCGAACCGGTGGCAGGCCGGACTGCTCGAAGCTGCGCTGGTTGCGGCTGTCGATCATGGCCCACAGGCGCCCTCCATTGCCATCGCGCGCATGGCGATCACCTGCGGTGTCGGCATCAACAACGCCATGGCCTCGGCGATCAACGCGCTCGGCGATGTCCACGGCGGCGCCGGTGAACAGTGCGTTGAGCTTTACCAGGCCATTGCCAGGCGGCTCGATGGCCGGAAACCTCTCAGCCGTAGCGCTATTCAAGCCGCCGTCAGCGAAGAGATCCGCTCCTCCGCGACAGAGGCATAGCGCTGCTGCCCGGTTTCGGTCACCGCTTCCACCCTGTCGATCCGCGCGCACCTAGATTATTGCGCCTGATCGACACTGCCGCCCGCGCCGGCCAAGTGACGGGACGCTTCGCGATCATTGGCCGCGCTGTCGAATCGGTCCTTGCGAAGCAAAAAGGCCGCAAGATTCCGATGAACATCGACGGCGCCACAGCGGTGGTTTTCGCCGAGCTGGGCTTCGCGCCGCCGCTCTGCCGCGGCTTGTTCGTGATCTCGCGGTCCGTCGGCGCGTTGGCCCATGCTTGGGAGGAAAGCCAATCCGGCCAACGCAACAAAGGGCCGCTGCCGCGCCACTTACTTTGGCGCTACACTGGGAGCGAGCCACGGGTGCTCCGCAAGAAGCCGCTGAAAGGGCGTTAGAGAGCCCACGATCGGTCTCCCGTGAATAGCCCGAACAAAGGGCGCAAAGTCGTGCCTCGCGAGGCGGATTTGGTGCAGCGACTTGAAGCTTGTCAATTCTCGCGTCGTCTACTATACATCCTACATCCTACATCCGTAGCCCGGAGTGGGACTCAAAATACCAAGGAGGCACTATGCGCAAGTGGTTTTCTCGCCTGTGGGTCGTTTTAGCGATCACCGGCATGGCGGCTTTGGCTCAGGCCCAGCCCAGTTTTAAGATGATGATTCCGGCGAACCCGGGCGGCGGCTGGGATCAGACGGGACGCAACCTCGCCCAAGCCTTGATTAGCTCGAAGCAAGCTGTCGCCGTGCAATTTGAAAATCGTGGCGGCGCCGGCGGCACCATCGGCTTGGCGCAGTTCGTCAACGCCTCCAAAGGCGACCCCGCGGCGCTCCTAATCGGCGGCATGGTCATGGTCGGCGCGATTCATCTCGAAGGTTCGCCGGTTAATCTGAATATGGTGACGCCGCTGGCGCGCTTGACCGGCGAATACGAAATCATCGTCGTGCCGGCAAACTCTCCACATAAGACCATGGCCGATCTGATCAAAGCCTTTAAGGCCAACCCCGGTAGTGTATCGTGGGGCGGCGGCTCGGCCGGCGGCACTGACCACATTCTCGCCGGCTTGATCGCCAAGGCCAACGGCGTCGACGCGGCGAAAGTCAATTATGTCCCGTACAAGGGCGGCGGCGAAGCGATCGCGGCGATCGTCGGCGGCCATGTCACCGTCGGCATTTCCGGCGTCGGCGAGTTTGCCGAACAGATCAAAGGCGGCCGCATGCGCGCCCTGGCGGTGTCGAGCCCGAAACGCATCGACAACTACCCGACGCTGAAAGAGCAAGGCAACGATATCGAACTTGCCAACTGGCGCGGCGTCTTCGGGGCGCCGGGCATCACCACGGCGCAGCGCGACGGCTTGATCAAAAGCCTGGTTGCCGCGACAACGTCGAAGCCGTGGAAAGACACTTTGGAGAAGCTCGGCTGGTCGCCGATCTTCTTGAGCGGCGATGCCTATAAGAAATTCATCGACGAAGATACCAAGAGAATCGCCGGCATCATCGACTCGCTCGGCATCAAGCCGAACAAGTAAGTCGGCAAACAACTGTTCACCACAAAGGCACGAGGAGCACGAAGACTTTTTTCCGAGCTTCGCGTCCTTCGTGCCTTCGCGGTGAAGAATCCCAGCCGGCAAGCTCAATCGTCGAAACCAACCGTCGCATCGCCTATGAAAGCCAAGCCAGCGGAGGTGATTCTGTCCATCGCCACTCTCGGCCTGGGTATCGCCACCGCGATCGGCACGGCGCAGCTCCCCAGCGCCGGCGGCTACGCGAAAATCGGCCCCAACGTCGCGCCGGCAGTCATCGCCGGCGGACTTATCCTGCTCGGTTGCTGGTTATTGTACGAGGCTCTCTACGGCGGCTGGCGCAACGCCGTCGCCGACGATCCGGCAGTGCGCGGCGAGCACGCTTTTCAAGCCAGCGCCTTTCTTTGGGTAACCGCCGGCATCGTCTTGCAGATCGTTTTGATCCACAGCGCGGGATTCTTGCTCGCTCAAGCCGCGCTCTTCGCCTGTGTTGCCCGTGGTTTTGGCAGCAAGAAGCTACCGCGCGATTTTGCCATCGGCCTGGTTTTGGGTTTGGCGGTATTCTTGTTCTTCGTAAAATTCTTGAACGTCAACTTGCCGGCTGGCTGGCTTAAACCCATCCTCGGTGGCGCGGGGATTTAGGTTCCGATGACGGAGACCTTTGGTTTGCTCATGCACGGCTTCAGCATCGCGCTGACGCCGATCAATTTGCTCTGGGGGTTCTTGGGGACCATTCTCGGCACTTTCATTGGTGTTCTACCTGGTGTCGGCCCGGCGCTCACGGTTGCCATGCTGATGCCGCTGACGGTCAAGCTCGATCCCACCGGCGCGCTCATTATGTTCGCGGGTATCTACTACGGCGCCATGTACGGCGGCTCGACGACGACGATCTTGCTCAACACGCCGGGTGAATCGGCTTCCATCGCCACCGCCCTCGAAGGCAACATGATGGCAAAGAACGGCCGGGCCGGACCGGCGCTGGCCACTTGCGCCATCGGCTCGTTTGTCGCCGGCACGATTGCGACGGTTCTCGTTACCTTGCTTGCGCCGTTGGTCGTTGAAGTGGCGCTTAAATTTGGCCCAGCAGAATACTTCGCCTTGATGGTTTTCGCTTTTACGACAGTGTCGGCCGTGATTGGCAGCTCCACTGTGCGCGGTTTGACCAGTTTGTTTCTCGGCTTGCTCTTGGGCGTAGTTGGCATCGACAGTCAGACTGGGAAATCGCGCTTTGCCTTCGGCGTGCCAGAGTTGCTAGACGGCATCGACGTGGTTGTCCTTGCCGTCGGCTTGTTCGCCGTGGGTGAGGCTCTTTATGTTGGCGCCTATGCGAGCCGTCTCGATGAAAAAATCGAACAGCTCAAGGGCTCGCTCTGGATGTCGAAACAAGATTGGCAGCGCTCCTGGCCTGCCTGGCTGCGCGCCACGGCCATCGGTTTTCCGTTCGGCTCGATTCCCGCCGGCGGCGCCGAGATTCCAACGTTTCTGGCCTACGCCACCGAGAAAAAGTTGACGAAGCATCCCGAAGAGTTTGGCAAGGGCGCCATCGAAGGCGTCGCCGGGCCGGAAGCCGCGAATAACGCGTCGGTCACCGGCGCGCTGGTGCCGCTGTTAACCCTCGGCATCCCCACCTCTGCGACAGCCGCGGTGCTCCTGAGCGCTTTTCAGAATTATGGCATTTCGCCCGGGCCGCTGTTGTTTCAGATGCAAGCGGACTTGGTCTGGGGTTTATTGGCGAGCTTGTATGTCGGTAATGTCTTGCTGCTGATTTTGAACCTGCCCCTGGTGGGCATATGGGTCAAAGTGCTGACGATTCCGCAGCCGCTGCTCTACGCCGGCATCTTGGTGTTCGCGACCCTGGGCGCGTACAGCCTGCACCAATCGGTGGTCGATCTGATCATGCTCTATATTTTCGGCTTGTTGGGATTTGTCATGCGCCGCTGGGATATTCCGGTAGCACCCGCTGTGATCGGCCTGATCTTGGGACCGCTCGCCGAAACCCAAGCGCGTCGCGCCCTGGCCATCAGCCAGGGTGATCCGTCGGTGTTCATTACTCATCCAATCTCCGCGAGCATCTTGGCCTTGTCGGCGGTTCTACTGTGCTTGCCGCTGATCATCAAGTTAATGCGCCGCTAAGGATGCTCCATTCCAATAGAAAACATCCGCTCCAGATCGTGGCGCGAATAGACGCGAAAGGCGATCAGTGTCTCCGAAGCGGTAATCCCCGGCACGCCGCGAATCTTTTCGGTCACGACTCGGGCCAGTTGATCGTTGTCGCTGGCGCGCACAATGGCGGCCAAATCGTAGCGCCCGGCAACCGAATAGACCTCAGTAACGCCGTCCAAATCGGCGAGCATCTCGGCAACTTTGTTGGTTTTGTCCCGCTCGGTCGTCAAAAGCACAATGGCAGAAAGCATAGAAAAATTTCTCCTGACTTTGAGAGTAACCGACCGAGCGCACTAAAATCAACGCTATCTTGACCGTGACAACCCGCTTCAATACTATGCGACGCGAAACGGAGGACCGATGACGAAGGCATATTCGTTTTTGCTTTTTGCGGCTTTGGCGTTTTTTGCGGCCATTGCGAGTCTTTCTGCCCAGGAAAAACTCACGGTCTCTTACAGCTCCGTCGACGCCCCGAGCGCCAACTGGTACATCGCCCAGGACAAGGGCCTGTACAAAAAATACGGCCTCGACGTTGAATCGATCTTCATCCCAGCGTCATCGACCAATGTCGCCGTGCTGGTCGCCGGCCAGCTAAAATTCGGCAACGGCACCGGCGGCACCATCGCCAGCGCCGCCGTCGGCGGTGCCAGCCTGGTGGCGGTGGCCTGCTTCATGAACACGCTGCCCTACGAGCTGGTTGTGCAGGAGTCGATCAAGACCAAAGAACAGTTGAAGGGCAAGAGCCTCGGCATCAGCCGCATCGGCAGCTCGTCGGACGTCGTCGCGCGGGTGTTCCTGCGCAACTTGGGATTGGAGCCCGACAAGGACGTCGCGATCATTCAGGTCGGCGGCGCCGGTGAGCGCGCCGCAGCCTTTCGCACCGGCCGGATCGCCGCCTTTCCCGCGCCTCCCGGCGTGCTCCATCTGACCAAAGGCATGGCGCAGCGCGTGCTGATCAGCACGGCCGATTTTCAAAAGCCGTATTTGTTCCCTTATATTTGCGGCACGACGACCAAAGCGTATTTGGCCAACAATCGCCCCACGGTGAAACGCTTGGTGATGGCGCTGAGCGAAGGTTCGCAATTTTTCAAAACGCGCAAGGAAGAGAGCAAACAGATTCTCGCCAAGTATTCACGCCAGAGCGACGCTGCTTATTTGGAAGCCGCCTGGGCGGTCAACGCCAAACTATTCGAGCGCGTGCCCTACGTCACCCGCGAAGGCATGGACATCCAGCTAAAAGATGCCCTGTCCAAAAAGCCAGGGTCGACCGTGAAAGTCGAAGACATCGTCGACGACTCGATCGTCGCGGAATTGGAAAAGGAAGGGTTCTTCGAAAAATTTCACAAATGATGGCGCGTCCCTCGATACGCGCTACGTACTACTGCCCTCGATACATGACCTCAGAAGATCATTACTCGGGACTCACGGGGAACAGCCGACAATACATCGGTTTTCCCGAGTAGCGGCCAAGGGGCGCGTATCGAGGGATGAACCTTAAGCCGGTCGGTTAACGCCACAACTGCTCGAAAAACCCCGACCTTTTCACTTCATCGACGTAGCGATTGTCATAATAGGCGGTGACCGGCGTTGCGGCGGCGGCTTTGGCATCGATCAAATTGCTCTGCACCATCTGCTTGGTCATCGAGCGCAGCGCGCCTTCCGGCGTGAAGCCTTCTTTGGCGTAGTTTTCCGTGGCGAAGCGATAGAGATCTTCCAAGATGTCGGCGTCCTTCAGCGGCATCCATTTAGTAATGATCTTCCTAGTCCCCTCGCGATTGGTCTGAATGTACTTGATCGATTCCGCCGTCAGCTTGATCACCCGATGGACCATGTCGCGATCCTTTTCGGCCACCGAGCGGCGCGCCACGATGCCGTTGGTGATGAACTCGGTGAGCTTTGCCAAGTCGTTGGGCGAAAACAGCTCGTTGTAGCCTTGCTTCTTCAGTTGGAAATTGTACGGCGGCGAAAACACCGCGCCATCCACCGAACCACGGATCAAACCGGTCATCGCTTCCGGCTGCCCGCCCATTTGCAGGATCGTGACATTCTTCACGCCGTGGCCATCGATGGCGGTTTGCAGCGCGAAATGGGTCACGGTACCGAGGCGGCTGACACCGATCTTTCGACCAGCCATGTCCTCGGGCCGCTTGATCTCAGGCTTCACCATGATCGATTGGGTGAAGCGCGGCACCATCGAAGTGATGTGGATGATATCGCCGCCGCGCAGCACGTTGGAAATCACCGCCGGGCCACCGGAACCGGAGAAGTCGGCGGCGCCGGAGAGCATCGACTGAAACAGCGCCGAGGATGCGCCGATGAAGACCGGGTCGAAGTCGATGCCGTACTTCTCGGCGATCTTTGCCTCCTTGGCGACGAACCAAGGGAGGCAGTTGACGCCGATAGGCGAGAACGGAAACGGGACTTTCTTGAGGGCTTGGCCCCAGACCGACGTTGGGGCGATGATGAAAAACAAGACCGCGGACACTGCGGCGAACGTGCGGCGCTGTTTTGCAGACAGAAAACCGACCGAGGATCTCATAATCGAACCCCCTTTGCTTTTGTACAGTGCCGCTCTATTACAGTTGGGTGGCTAATGTCAATGCGATGGTCATTCTCACCAGGAAGGCGCGCAGGACTGTGGTCGCCCCTCCGGAGGGCAGACACTGGGGTCTGCCCCTACACCGGAACCGGATGGTGCCGCCAACCCACAGGCTGATTTCATGTTCCGTGGGCGAGCGTAAGATCATGAATCACTTCGTGGTGAGTGAACGCGCCTGTGAGTTTGACTCTTTCCACGATTGGCAGTAGGTCGGGAATGTACTCAGCGAAAATTCGGAGGCAGCATGTTCTATCCCGATCTGACCCGCTTCGGCGTCGACAACGAACGATTGAAACGCGAACGGCTGGCGCGCTTGCAAAAAGTCATGAAGCAGCACGAGCTCGGCGCGCTCTTGCTCACCGACTGGCTCAACATTCGCTACGCCACCAACACCGTCATGATGCTCGGCCTGCGCACCTATGCGATTCAGCGCTTTGCGTTGATTCCCGCAGAGGGCGAGCCGTTGATCTGCCAGCGCGAGCTGTCGCGCAAACCGCAGTACAAGAGCCTGCGCTTCGATGCTTTCATGTTCGGTATGCGGCCGGCAGTGGCGACGGAGGATTTTGTCAAGCAAGCGGTCGCAGGGCTAAAGGAGCTCGCAGTGAGTGGCGAGCGCGTCGGCGTCGATGCGTTGAATCTCGAAGCAGCCGATGCGCTGCGCGGCGCCGGCGTCAAGCTGGTCGACGGCAACCGGGCGATCAACCAGTCGCGCGCGGTGAAAACCACCGATGAAGTGCAGCTGATTCGCTGGACCAGCAAGGCCAAAGAACGGGGCTACGATCTGGTGCGCAAAGAATTGCGCGAACCGGATATTGCCGAAGAGCAGTTGAGCCGCATCATGCTCGACGTGCTGTTGGATCAAGGATTCGAGGCGGGCAGCGAGTTCATCTCAATTTACGATTCGTCGATGGCCGACAGCCGGCCGCACAATGAGCCGATGGGCAGCGACTTGGTGGTGGTCGAAGGGGATTTGGTGATTACCGATGCGACGGTGGCAGGGCCAGGCGGCTACTACAGCGACTTCTGCCGGACGTTTAGCCGCGGCAAGCCAACTCAGCAGAGCCGCGACCGCTACAAAGAAGCCTTCGAGAGCATGCAAAAAGCCCTGCCGCTGGTAAAACCGGGCCCGCTCACCGAAGCGCACCAACACTTCGGCAAAGGCGCGACCAAAAGACTGCCCGGTTTCGACGGTTTCCACGGCGTCGGCATGTGTATCTACGAAGCGCCCTGGCTGCGCGGCGGCGACCCGGCAGAATACATGGTCAGTCTCGAAGCGAACATGATCGTCGCGTTGGAGATCAACCACTATCCGGTGAAGCTGGAAAACTTACTCCGAGTAACGGCGAACGGCTACGAGATCTTGTCGGAATATCCGATGGATCCCGAGCTCGTGCCGGCGTAATTTACGCGACGATGCCCAACGCATTGGCCGCGCGGAAATTCGGGAACACGCGGCTCATTTCTTTTACGCCCAAATGGCGCGCGACCGCTTCGCTGCAGACGGCGCGAAAGTCGGTGGTCAGCGCGAGGTCGCGGCCTTCGTGCAGCACCTCCTGTGCTAGCCCCGGCCAGCGGCCGTAGACTTTGCCGCCGCGGACTTTGCCGCCCATGGCGAACATGACATTGGCGTGGCCGTGGTCGGTGCCGCGGTTGCCGTTTTCTTTGGCGGTGCGGCCGAACTCGGACATGGTAACCACGAGGACGTCGTCCATGCGATCGCCCAGGTCTTGATAGAACGCTGCCAAACCGGCGCCGAACTCTTTCAGGCGATTGGCCAGCTGGCCGGTGGCGCCGCCTTGACCGACATGGGTGTCCCAGCCGCCGATCTCGGTGAAAGCGATCTCCACGCCCAAATCGGCTTTGATCATTCGGGCGATTTGCTTGAGTCCATTGCCGAAAGCGCCGCCGGGGTATGCCGCTGCGCTGGCGGGAATCTTCGACTCGACGGCTTTCAACTGAGACATCGCCTCGAACAGGCTGTTGCCGCCTTGGCGGAACAACGGATCGCTCGAGTTGGCATAAAGCTTCTGCAGCGTCGCGCTCATCGCCGGGTTGCGCAGGCGAAACTCTTCGATGGATGACAGGGTCAGCACCGGTTTCAAGCCGGCGAGCATGCGCGGGGTTTGCGCCGTCATGGCGACGCCGCGAAACGGAGCCTCACTCTTAACTTCGACAAGCGAGCGGTTGAGCCATCCATCGGGAGTGCTCTTGAGGCCTGGCGTGCCGATCTCCATGTAGTCTTGGGCGTCGAAATGGGAGCGCGTCGGATCGGGCGATCCCGAAGCATGCACGATGGCCAAGTGGCCTTTGAGATAAATGTTGTGCAGCGGCGTCAGCGCCGGGTGCAGGCCGTAAAATCCGTCGAGATCGATGGCGCGATCTTCGCCGCCAGCTGGCTCCGCCACTGCGATACTCGGCCGCAGCTGATAGTAGGCCGGGTCCTTGAAAGGAATGACGACATTCAAGCCGTCCATGCCGCCGCGCTGAAAGACGACCACGAGGGTTTTGCCGCGGCCTTTCTGCTGGGCGCCGGCGGCGCGCACGAGAAAACCCGGCGGCATGCCGAAAGCGAGAAAGCCGAGACCGGCGGATTTGAGAAACGAGCGGCGTGAGCTATTCATGCTTACCTCCTCTGAAATTCGGGGGCGGCCATCAGCAAAGCGATGGCATCTTTGCCTTCGGTTTCGCCAAGGGCTGCGCGAGTCGCGGGTGCCAAGGAATCCGGCGCGATCAAGCGGACGAACGCATCGCTATCGCTCAGCAACTCCGGGCGAACCCGCGAGCCGTCAAGGCGATTGCCGACCAGATCGCTTGCAAAATTCATCCGAGTCAAAAGCATGTCTGGGCTGATCCAAGACGCGCCGCGATCGGGAAAGCCGGTGGGCGGCTGCGCCAAAAAGAGCGGCTCGCCCATGCGCGCCAGGTAGCGCACCAACTGGTGGGGGACCTTGGTCTCCGCTCCGGTGGCGCGCAGCGCGCTGGCGACGTATTCCACCGGTTTTTTTACCTTGGCGCGGTAAGATTCCTCCGAAAAAAATTCCGGCGAATCGATGATGGTGCGCAGCACGGCGCGGATGTCGCCGTCGGTTTCACGGAAAGTAGCGGCAGCTTTGCTGACGATCGCTACCGGCGGGTCGTCGGAAACCAAGCGCCGCGCCAATTTGGTGGCGATAAACTTGGCCGTCGACGGATGGCGCGCCAAGAGGTCCAAGACTTTCAACCCTTCATCGACGCCGGTCGCGGGGATGCGCGTGCCAAGGACGATCTTCTCGCCCTCGTCGTGCATGCGCGGATTGAATGTGAACTCGCCCTGTTTTTGCGGCTCGCGAATGGTCCAGCCGGTGAAGCAGCGGGCGACTTCGTGAACGTCCTTCTGAGTGTAGCCGCCGTCGACACCCAGGGTGTGCAGCTCCATCAGCTCGCGGGCGTAGTTTTCGTTCAAGCCGCGCCGGCGATTGTTGGCCGCGGCCACCCGCGATGCCGGTGAATCGGGCCCGGTGCTAAGCCAGTTGTCGAGGTAAAAAAGCATCGCCGGACTCTCGGCGGTGGCGCGCAAAAGCGTGCCGAAGCGGCCGAGCGCGTGGGGGCGAATGGTGTCGCGGTCGTAGGCGGTGGTCAACCAGCGGTCGGCGCCCTTGCCGGCGAAAATATTGAAATGGTTGCTCCAGAAATCGACGACGATCTCATAGAGTTGCCGCCGGCTATAGATCGAGCGCAAGAGGCGCGCCAGCTGCAATTCCAAAATCACCTGGCGCGGTCCCTGCATCTCCATTGGCAGCATCGACATTTGCTGCTGGGCTTGCTGCTGTTTGGCTTGTTGCTGGGCCTGGCGCGGCAGCGGGTAGAGCTCGATCAACTCGCGGCTGCTGAGCCGCATGGTCTTCAAGCCGGCGAGTTTTTCCTCGACGTAGGGATCGGCGATCCTGTCGGGCTCGAGCTGCTCGTCCAAGTAGGCGCGAAAGCCGAGACGGTCGACGCGCGCGGCTTCCTCGCGCGTCGGTCCGAAGCTGATGCGGTTGAGCAGGTGAGTGATTTTTTGTTCGCGAGTCAGTGGTGTGCTCATGGGTATTTCCTCCATGCGAACAGATTTATTTACCACGAAGGCATGAAGGACACGAAGTTCGGAGAAGGATAGTTACAAGAATTACTTTTCTTCACTTCGTGCTCTTCGTGTCTTCGTGGTGAGTCGTTTCTCCTCTAACTCGCTTGCCCGCCGCGCCGCCCGCGTTGCCGTCCCATGCCGTCTTTAAACTGCGCTTTGCGCTGAGCGCGTTGCTCCTGCCATTTGGCGCGCTGTTCTGGCGTTAGCACGGTCGAGATGCGGTTCATCATGGCGGCGCGGTGGACCATCATCTCGCTTTGCAGCTTGGCGAGCTCTTGGGCTTGTGAGCGCACGCCAGCTTCGTCGAAGGGCTGCCGTTGCCCAGCCTCGTTGAGCCGTTGGCGCTGCTCGCGCAGCCGCTGCATCAAGGGCCGCATGCTTTCGCGGTTCGATGCCATCATATCACCGATGGTTTTTTTTTGGCTATCGGTCAGGTTCAAGTTCTCGAACATTCTGCCGTGGTGCATGCCGCGGCCACGTCCTGGACCCACCTGCGCCTCGACCTGGGCGGCGGCGAGAATGCCGCTTAGCAGGAGCGCGCCGACAATAACTTTATTCGACTTTTTCATATTGTTCCTCCGGTGATTCGTTAAACCCGAGACTTTAGTGTGCGTTTAAGCGATCTTTCTATTGCGCATCTTTTAGACGCTTCTCGGCGCGTTCCCTTAGCCGCTCACGTATCTTCTCTCTCCTTTCCTCAAGCTCGATCTGTTTTTGTTCGCGCAGCGCCTTTTGTTCGAGCGGCTGGCGCTCGCGCGCTTCGCGCTTTTCTTCGAGCTCTTGTCTGCGTGCACGCGCCTTTTCGCGGGCCTCGGCCTTTTCTTCCGCCGACATGCCACGATAGGTTTCAAGCCTGCGCCGCAGGGCTTCGCGTTTTTCTTCCGGCATGTCGCGGAAGCGCTGCCAGCGTTCGTGTAGGGCTTGACGCTCGCTGTTCTTGAGTTTTTGCCAGGTCTCGAAATTTTTGCGCATCAGCGCTTTTTCTTCCGGTTTGGCCTTGCGCCAGGCATCCATACTGCGCTGCATATCGGCTTTGTCTTCGGGGTTGAGATTTTTCCAGTTTTGAAATTTCTCGCGCAGCTCCTGCTTCTCGCTCTCTTTCATGCCGCGCCATTTCTCCAACAATTCGCTGTCGCTGGCCGCCGGGTCGGCGAACGAGCCGGTTTGACTGAGGGCTGCAACGGGGACGCACAGCAGGCCGAGCAAGAGAAGCCACCCGGTCAAGCGAACGACCGTCTTCATTTCACGCTCTCCTTGGGCTTCGGCGCCGGCGATTTCCGGACAGTCGGTTCGGTGGGTTTGCCGTCGCTGCGAACCTGCTGCATCTCTTTGAGCATCTCCATATTCTTGAACATCTCCCAATCCTTCAGAAACTCCAGCATGCGCAGCAGCTCCGGGTCGGGTTTGTCACCGACTTTTTCCGCGGCCATGCTCGGGCTGCCGCTGGCAAACCAGGTCACTGCGCCGATCATGATGAGTCGCCGCACCCCTCTAAGCTCCGCGTTTCTCCGGGCTCATGGCTTCGAGCACTTCGAGCGCATCGAGGATTTCCAGGTTCTTCAACAGGTCTAAATCTTGACTCGATGACATGATCGCGACGACTTCATCATCGAGCAACGCCTGGGGTTTTGCCCAATATTTTTTGCCGACCGTGAAGGTCATGGCGAGCAGCACCACAGCGCCGGTGGCGAACGCGGTCAGTGGCAGCGGTCGGAGCCACGCGGTCAACCAATTCCACAACGAGGTCTGATCGGCAACGGCGTCGATCTTGTGGCGCAGCTCGCGGCTGTAGGTCATCCAGAAAGCCGGCGGCGGCTCGTCGCGAGCGATGGTCAGCGGCATGAGCCTTTGCATTTCTTCGAGAGAGCCGCAGCAACCCGCGCAGGCGCGCAAATGAGCTTCGACATTGGCGCGCGCCGCCGCATCCGTTTCGCCGTAATGATACAAAACCAGATCCTCTTCGAAGTTGGCGCATGCCATGGTATTCTCCGGGGTGGCCATAAACGCTCCTAGGCGAATTCCGCGAGACTTTGCCGCAAGCTGATGACGGCGCGGTGCAGGTGAACTTTCACGGTGCCCTCCGCCGTGTCCATCATCGCGGCGATTTCTTTGATCGATAGACCCTGGTGATTCTTCAAAATAAACGCCGTGCGCTGCCGCGCCGGCAGGGCTTCCAATGCGATGCTGACCTTGTGCGAGATCTGCCCCGCGATCACTTGCTGGTAGGGCGATGGTGCGTGGCTGCTTTGATGGCTTGCTTCGATGCGTTGTTCGGTAGTTTCGTCGAACTCTTCGGTCGCCTTGCGCTGTTTGCTGCGTCTGTAATCGAGACAGACATTGACGAGAATCCGATAAAACCAGGTATAAAAACTCGAGCGGCCGTCGAAGTTCTTCAAGCTGGTAAAGGCTTTTAGAAACGCGTCCTGCGACAAGTCCTTGGCTTCCTCGCGGTTGCGGGCGAAGTCATAGGCGATGTGATAGGCCTTCTGCTTGTGTCGTTCCACCAGTTCCTCAAACGCGCGCCGGTCGCCTTTGCGGGCCAGGTCCACCAGCCGCTCGTCTCCTCCGTTCACCCATGAGCTCCAGTCGTCCAGTAAAGTCGCGGCGAGAGAGCGAGCACCGGTAGCCAAGACGGAAGCTTGCAGATTGACGATCGTGCTGCCGCCCAAGTCTTCCGTAGGCTACGCTCCATCTTTAAGGTCGTTGATTCTTTGCCGCGGCAGTGATCTTACCCAAGGCAGCAAATCCCGCAACTGCCGCGAAAACTAACCTTTTTCGCTAACCCTGTTGCCGGAAAGGTCATTCTTGTCGAGCGCGGGTCATTTCTCTTCGGCCCCTCCGGCCGGGCTGTAGAGTTAGACGATGGAAGGCTATGGGGGTTTACCAGGGGCGCTGGATTATCCAAGCCATGGAGCCTGCAGATAGGATCGGGTCGTAGGCGAAGTGGGCCAGTCCCGTCATATGGCTGCGGCCATCGAAAAGCCGTTTAAAACTCCTGTCCACTTCAATGTTCGTAGCCGGTAAAGCCGTGCGGAACTGCCTAGGATGGCTGCTAGACGACGGCGAGTCGGAACTGACAACTGCGGCCCAAGCAAATAGAAGCCAGTATAGAGGACCCCCATGGGTTTAGTGATTTCGATAGAAAAACCGGTTCGCTTGAACCGCGCTTTCCAAGCAAAATTTGCGAACGCAACCATTTCGCTTAGAAACGTCGCGTGGCCACTGGAGGTTAACCTCAGTCCAGAACGAAAATGGTAGAACGCCACCAGAGCGAAAGCGATGAATTGGTGAAGAAATGCCGGAATGTTTCTGGCACGGGCACCCAATTTAGGCGGACAGCAGATCGCATCGCGAAAAATTGCCGGAATGCAGGCGAGCGTCGACCATAGCCGCTACGAAGGCGTCGGCAAAGTATGAATACAATAGCCTCCCGGTTTCAGAACACGCCGAATATCCGTTTGCAGTTCATCAAAATTGCCGATCTGCACCATGACCTGGGAACTCAGAACAACATCCACACTGCCATTTGGGAGCGGTATATTTACGCCATCGTAGTCGAGAACCTCGCCCACCCTTTGGCGCGCCCATACCGAGGTGGAGATATCGAGCGCCGTTACAGTATAACCCTTCGATCTCAGGAGGTTGGAAAACGAGCCGTCTCCGGCACCTAGTTCGAGAATGTGGCTAGAACCGGCAGGGAGCAGCCGAATGATTTCAGCGAACTCTGTCGCCCGCACCTGGTTTAAGGCCCTGAGTTGAAGACGTGCTGCCTTGGAAAGTGACTTCATTTCGGACTCCCTGATCAGAGGCCAGATACGATTCCCCACCCCAAACCTGAATAGTATTCTTATTCGCTATTCGCAGGCTGTGATCAACACCGAATGTAAAAAAACTCGTCTCGTATGTGGTGATCTATCCCGACAGGGTGCCCTATAAGGGGCAAGAAGCGCCTCCGTTGACACTGTCCAAGGTCATACGGTAGGCTTTTGGCGTGTTTCCTTCGACGAACAAAAGCCGCGGAGGATGGCGCACGGTTCTGGGAGCGGCGCTTGTGCTATTTGTGTTTTGCCTGCCTTTGCACGTCCACGGCCTTTCGGAAGAAGACGAGTTAAGTTACGGATGCAGCTGTGTCCTCGGGCGCAGCGCCAAGTTGGCCTTGGCGCCAGCGCCGGCCGAGGTTGCGCCGAGGCTCGTGGGCATGTTTCGACCGCCGGTCCGCAATACCGTGGTTTCCCAAGATGACGATTTCTCCCAGGCCTGTCGCGCACCCCCGCTTCTTTCCATGTCAGCAGGCATCTCCGTATTTGCCGATATTTAGTGATAGCTCACGGATTTCCCCGAGAGCTCAGGAACGGGCGATTGATTGCCCTGGGGATTTTGGCGATCATGGTTCAAGAGACGACATTGACCCCCGCAGCCTGGTTAGATCGAGCGGGCACCACGGTTTCCATTGCTTGCGCGATGCAACGCGGCCAAACTAAAAGGAGGGTGGGAAGATGAAATTTTGGATAAGGATGGCGCCGGCCTGTTTGATCTTGCTGGCCGTAGGCGCACCCGGCATGCATGTTTGCCGAATTGCCGCGCCGACGAATTTGACTTTTGCGCCGCAACCGGCCAACGCCGCCGAGCCGACGCCCATGCTGACTTGGGAACAGTTGCGCGGTCTGGATTATCAGACCGGTAAGATGCCCGCCGACCTGAAGAAACTCGATGGCACCGTGGTGCGCGTGCCGGGCTTCGTCATTCCGCTGGAAGACAGCGATCGGACGGTTTCCGAGTTCTTGTTGGTGCCGTTCCCGATGGCCTGTATCCATGTGCCGGCGCCGCCGCCCAATCAAATCGTTCACGTCAAGATGGACAAGGGAAGAAAGATTCCGTTCGACTTCTACGGACCGGTTTGGCTGCAAGGGCGTCTAAAGATCCAGCGCACCGAGAACATGTACACCGAGTCGTCATATTTTATGACCGGGCTTTTGGCCGAGCCCTATAGAGAAAGGTAGGAGGATATCATGCAGCTGACAGGAGCGGCCGTATCGGTCGGCTTAATCTATTGCCTCGCCGGCTTTTTGAATCCTGCCGCCGGCGCGGAAAAACGGCATTCCCATGCCCACGTGCATGGAGCTGCCGAAGTCAACATCGCGGTGGAAGGAAAGAAAGTGACGATCGAGCTGCGCACGGCGTCCGAAGGCGTGATGGGCTTCGAGCACGAAGCCAAGAGCGATGCCGACAAGAAAAAAAGAGACGCGGCGCTCAAACGCGTGGAAGAGAAGTTTGGCGAGATGATCGTGCTCGACAAGAAACTTGGCTGCAAGTCACAGGGCGGCAACGTGACGCTGGTGCAGACCGATGAGAAGGGCGGCAAGGACGCCAAATCCGGCGCCAAGAGCGGCGAGCACCGCGAAGTGCGCGCCCGTTATCAATACGAATGCGATAAAGCTCCGGCCGGCAGCCGGGTCAAGTTCGGCATCACAAAGGTTTTTCCAGCCATCCGCGATGTGAAGGTCCAGGTGCTCGCCGATGCCAAGCAGTCGGGCGCGACGATCAAGAAAGACCGCGGCGACGTCGGCCTCTAGCGCGCATGCAAGACGCCGTCGAGATCACCGACCTGACATTTTCCTACCGTCCGCCCAAGGCGGTGCTCGACGTGGCTCAGTTGAACGTCGCTCGCGGCGAGAAAGTGTTTCTGCACGGGCCGAGCGGCTGCGGCAAGACCACGCTGCTCGGCATTCTGGCCGGTGTGCTCCAGGCTAAGAGCGGCAGCGTCAAGATTCTCGGCCACGACCTGGCGCGCCTCTCCGGGCCGGCGCGCGACCGGGTGCGCGGCGCGCACATCGGCTACATCTTCCAGATGTTCAATTTGATCCCCTACCTGAGCGTTTTAGACAACATCACGCTGCCCTGCCGGATCAGCGGTGGCCGCAGCAAGCGGCTCAACGGCAAATCCGCCGTCGACGAGGCGCGGGCGCTGGCCGGCGCGCTGGGCATCGATAACTTGATTGCCGAGAGCGTGGTGGATTTGAGTGTCGGGCAGCAGCAGCGGGTGGCGGCGGCGCGGGCGCTGATCGGCGCGCCGGAGCTGATCATCGCCGATGAGCCGACTTCGGCCTTGGACGAAGATCATCGCGAGAACTTTTTGACTCTTTTGTTCAAGCAATGCGCTGCGATTAAATCCACGCTCGTCTTCGTCAGCCACGACCGGCGCATGATGCCGCTGTTCGATCGCGCCGTGTCGCTGCGCGAGGTCAATCGAGCCTAGGACGCGAATCCGCCATGCTGCTCCTTTCGCTCGCCTATCGCTCGCTCAAGAATCGCAAGCTGACATCGATCGTCACACTCATTTCCCTAGCGCTGAGCGTCAGCCTGTGGGTGGGCATCGAGCATATTCGCGGCGGCGCGCGGGAAAGTTTTTCCAATACGATTAGCCAGACCGATCTGATCGTCGGCGCGCGCGGCGGCGCGCTGCAGCTTTTGCTCTACACGGTGTTTCACATCGGCTCGCCGACCGCCAACGTCACCTACGAGTCCTACGAGAAGATCAAAAATCACAAAGCGGTGGCTTGGACGATTCCCATCTCACTGGGCGACAGCCACCGCGGCTACCGCGTGGTCGGCACCAATGAAGATTTCTATCGGCACTACCGCTTTCGCCAGGACCGGCAAATCGAGTTCGCCCAGGGGAAGGCGGCTTCGGAGATTTTCGATGTAGTTTTGGGCAGTGAAGTGGCCGAGCGGCTCGGCTATCAGCTGGGCAGACGCATCGTGGTCACCCACGGCATCACCGGCGCCACCGGCATTATGGACCACGATGACAAGCCGTTCACCGTGGTTGGCATTCTCAAACCGACGCGCACGCCCATCGACCGATCGCTCTACGTGACGCTCGAAGGCATCGAGGCGATGCACATCGACTGGAAGCAAGGCGCGCCGCCGATCAAAGGGCAGGAAACGCCGGCCGAGAAAATCACCAAAGAAAATATCAAGATCGAAAGTATCACGGCATTTTTCTTGCGCACCAAAATGCGCGTGCAGACCCTGGCGCTGCAGCGCGAGGTGGTCAACTTCCCTGAAGAACCGCTCATGGCGGTGGTGCCGGGCGTGGCCTTGAGCGAGCTCTGGAGCACGCTGGGCGTCGTCGAAGAGGTGCTCAAGGTCGTGGCTCTATTCGTCGTGTTGGTTGGCCTGCTCGGCATGCTGATGGCGCTTTACACGTCGCTCAACGAGCGGCGCCGCGAGATCGCCATACTGCGTGCCTTGGGTGTCGGACCGTGGAAGGTGACCGGACTTCTGGTAATGGAGTCGGGCTTGTTGACCTTTATTGGCGCGCTGCTTGGGGTTGGCGTTGTCTATAGTTCCGTGCTGCTGCTCCAGCCGGTGATCGAGCAATTCTACGGCTTGCATATTCCGCTCAAGCCGTTTACCGCGACAGAATATCGTTATCTTTTGGCGGTGATTTGCGCCGGCCTGATTGTCGGGCTAATTCCAGCCTGGAAGGCCTATCGCAACGCGCTCTCCGATGGACTGAGCGTGCGGCTCTAAGCGCGATTAATGCACCCCCTCGCTGCATGGAGCGCGCAAACCCCACGTCTAAATATCGGAGACGCCGAGCTTGCGGCCATCTTCACGGCAGCGGGAAAAAGCGCCCTTTGGTTTGCCTCCTTTGGGTGCTCCCGCCGCCGGTTTTTTTGCCCCATGATATGCCTTAGGCAGGTTTTGATCGCCATCTGGCTTGGCCTGACTCCGGCCATGGCCGCGCAAGTCTGCCATATCCATCCACCCGGCACAGAGCTGAAAGAACCGGAAATAAAAGACGCGCAGTTTTACAATTCCCTGGAGGATTGCGAATCCGCCAATTCCAAAGTTTTTGGCGGCAGCGGCCGCTGTCACTGCTTCCCGGACGGCTTTGGGCGCAGCCGCGAGTTCGACTTTCGACGGCGTCCGGTTGACCCGTTCGGCAGCCCCGAAAAGCTTCCTCCGCCGTGATGGCTGCGCTTCAAGCGTATTTCAGATGCGCATTCCCTTCCTTGGCGTGCAGCTCTTCGCTCGATATTTGCCGGACTGGTGTTAAACGTTTTCCGCTTCGGGATCGTAGCCGATCAGCCGGGCCGAATTGAAGATTACCAGCAGGGTGCTCAGATTGTGCAGCGCGGCGGCGATGAATGGATTGATCGCTCCCAGCGCGCCGACGACGATGCCGCCGGCGTTGACCGCCAGGGCGGCGCCGTAGTTCTGGCGGATGACTCGGATGGTGCGCCGGCTCAGGCGCATGGTCGCCGCCACGCCGGTGAGATTGTCGGAGGCGAGCGCAATATCGGCCGCTTCGATGGCGACATCGGAGCCGGAGGTGCCCATGGCGATGCCGACGTTGGCCAATGCCAGCGCCGGCGCGTCGTTGATGCCGTCGCCGACCATGGCGACTCTATGTCCTTCGGCCTTGAGCCGGTGAATCACTTGATGTTTTTCTTCCGGGGTGAGCTGGGCGCGCCAGTCGTGGAGGCCGACGGACTGAGCCACCGCGCGGGCGGCTTCTTCTTCGTCGCCGGTGAGCATCATCAAATGCTTCACTCCCAAACCGCGCAGCGCCGCCAGCGCGGCGTCGCACTCCGGCCGCAGCCGGGTGTGCACGCCGATCATACCGATCAGCTTTCTTTGGTGCGCGACATACATAATGGTTTCGCCGCGCGCGGCATGCTCGTTGTAGGCGTGCTGCGGGTCGGCAGCGATAGCAACGTCGAAGCTTGTCAGCAGGGCCTTGCTGCCGACGAGTATCTCGTTGCCCTGCCAGTCGGCGCGCATGCCGCGGCCGACGAAGATTTCGCACTCGTCGTGCAGCGGGATTTCGATTTCGCGGTCGCGGGCGTGGCGCACGATGGCGAGAGCCAGGGGATGCTGCGAATGGAGTTCGCCGTTGGCGGCGAGCGAGAGAACCTGGTCGGCGCTGTAATCGTCGTCGAACGATTTGACCATATCCACGCTGGGAATGCCCGCCGTCAAAGTGCCGGTCTTGTCGAAAACCACGGCGTCAAGCTCAGCCGCGGCTTCGAGATGGGTGCCGCCTTTGATTAAGATACCGCGGCGCGCGCCGTTGCCGATCGCCGCGCTGACGGCTGTCGGAGTCGCCATGCCGGCGGCGCACGGACAGGCGATCAACAACATCGTCAGCGCGCGATTCAAGTCGCGGGTTGCGGCAAACACGCCGATCGAGAGCAAGAAAGAAAAAGGCACGAAGCGCGCGGCGAAGCGCTCGCCGATGGTTTCCATGGGCGCGCGCAGCTCCTGCGCCTCTTCAACGCGGTGGATCAAACGGCCGACGACCGTATCGGCGCCGACTCGTTGGGCGCGCACCCGGATCTCGCCGGCGAGGAGCACCGTGCCGGCAAATATCCTGTCGCCGGGGTTTTTTAGCACCGGCATGCTCTCGCCGGTGATCGGCGCTTCGTTGATGGTGGCGACGCCGGCCTCAATATCGCCGTCGACGGGAATCCGCTGCCCGGCATAGACAGCTATGAGGTCGCCGGCGCGCACGCTTGCCAGCGGCTGCTCGACTTCGGTCGTGCCGACCACGAGCCAGACTTTTTCGTCGTCCAGGCTGAGCAGCGCGCTAATCGCGTGGCGCGTGCGGCGCAGCACCAGTGCCTGCAGGTACTCGCCCAGGTTGATCAGCCAGATCACCACCAACGCCGTCACGCTCTCGCGCATGACAATGCTGGCAACGGTGGCGGAGCTGACAAGCGTGTCGGTGGTCAATTTGCCGCGCGATGCCGAGCGCAGCGCGTCGCGCAGAAACGGGTAGCCGGAGAGGATGGTCGCCGCGGCGCTGATGCCGAATAAGACCGGGCTTGCCGCCAGCGGCCCAGGGCCGCTGATCAACCGTTTGATGAAGAAGCCGAGCAACACCGAACCGCCCAACACGAGATTTCGCATGCCGCCGGCGAGATCGGCATCGCCCTGATCGCGGCTGTGCTCGTGGTCGTGACCGTGGTGCCCGTGCTCCGGGCCGTGCGCCGGATTATGCTTGGTCTCCAGGCGCGTCCGATAGGTTGCGACGTCGAGAGGCGGCCGCGCCAGCGCGGCGATAACGATATCAGTGAGGGTCGCGGCGGTCTGCGGTTTTTTGTAGTGAACCAGCAGGCGGCCGGTGCTGGGCGTCGCTTCGACCGAGACGATGCCCGGGTGCCGCTCGATTGCCATTTCAACCGCAGCAGCGTAGCGCGGCCGCTGGCGCAGCTGCGGAACATCCCAACGGATGCGACCGGCAATCGCAGAGCGAATACGCATTCTAGGTAAAGTGGAACTCACTGCAGTGGAGGGGCTGCGTCGGTGCGAGCGAGAAATTCAATGCCGGCGCAATCGCATCCCGATTAGCTAGCGGTTTTCCTGCTGCGCGGTTTGCGCTGGCGCGGCTCGGCTTCATCGCCGTCCTTTTCCCGCTCGGCGATTTCGGCCTTGGCTTCAGCGGTGATGTCTTCGATATCCTGCCAGGTTTCTTGAGCCGCAGTCGAGATTTGCTTCTGCAGCACCAAGCCGCCTTTGATCACATCTTTCACGACTGGGCGCACGGTGCGACCCACCGCCGGTCCGAACAGTTTCCAAGCTGCGGCCGATGCCGCGCCCAACGCGAACAGCGCCGGCTTCGAGGTCAAAAGTTTTAGCATTACCATGGCGGCCCTCCCATGAACTAGCGTAACCCCTTTTTGGACGAGTAAACCACAATCGTCACGCCAATGTAAAGCGCTTTTCCATGTCCAACCGCTCCGGATAAAATTGTTGTTGCAAACAACTTGCAATTTTGACACATACAACGGATATGCTTTCGTTCGCTTTGTTTCTCGGTGTGCTCACCACTATTGCCAACGTCGTTGGAAGCGCCTTGGCTTTACTGCAACGTCAACCGTCGCGCCGCTTTACCGCCAGCGCTCTGGGCTTTAGCGGCGGGTTCATTCTCGCCGCCGCTTTGATGGAGATGATTCCGGCGACCATTGAGCGCGGCCACGATATGGCGCTGTATGTGGCGATCGGTTATCTGCTGGTGTTTCTCGTCGAGCAGTTTTTTAACGTGCATCTCCACAGTCTGCCCGACGAGAGCCATCCCGTTGTCATACCCGCCGCCGCTGGGATTGCGTCGCTGGTTGCCTTCAACGTGCATGACTTTGTCGATGGCCTTGCCATGGGCGCCGGAATGATTGCCGGCTCCGAGTTGGGCATTTTGGTTTTCGTCGCGGTGCTTTTGCACGAGCTGCCCGCGGGATTTGTCATCACCGCGATCATGCGCGGTGCCGGCTGGAGCCGCTGGGCTGCATTTGCCGCCGGCGGCAGCATCGGCATCATCACCCTGGTCGGTATCGTCCTGCCGTTTTGGGTGCACCACTTCAATCCGGAGATTGCCAATATGCTGCTGGCGCTGGCGAGCGGCACGTTCATTTATCTCGGCGCGACGCTGCTCGTGCCGCTCTCCGAAGCCGGCAAGTCGCGGGCGATTACACTGCTCGTGCTGTTGGGCGTCGTGGCCTTCTACATTTCCAAGGAGCTGGTTCACAGCCACTAGGCTGGGCGCGCGCTGCTGGCGGCGCGCCTGCAAGGGCCGCCGCAGCCAGTGAAGGCGTGAACTATTTTCTTGCCCTCCGGTTGCCCAATGGCGGGACGTCGACATTGGGCCGGCTTGACAGTCTTATTGCGATTTGATTATCAATAGTCCGCCGGCCGGCAAGCCGGCGCACAGCTATGACTCAGCGGTCCAGGCGCACGAGAAAGGGAATGTGCGGCTGCACCCAGATGGCGAACTCGTCGATGTGGCTGGGCGGCTGTGCCGAGGGCGCGCAAGGGGGGGCGCAGTTTGGTCGGGCGCTGCACGGCGAACCGGTTGGCGGCGCAATCGGGCGTATAAGACATGATTCGGCTCCTCATGGGGGAGACTATCGATATTAAAATATCAATATCGTGTCAACCCCGGCCGGGCTGGGCAGTGCAAGTCGCGCCGGCCTGAAGCGCCGGGCTGTACCGGCGCGAAGAGCTCAATGCTGGCGGGCCGCGCGCCGCGTAGACTTGACCGAGGCGGGACAAATGGGACAGCGGCCATAGATTACGAGATCGTGGTGCTCGGCGTGAAAACCGTTGGGCAAGTGCTTGTCGAAATCGAATACGCAGCCTTCCAACTCAAAGACCTTCTGGCACTGACGGCAGCGGAAGTGATGGTGATGGGTCTTGCCCGCGGGTTCGTAGTACGGGTTCTCTCCGGGAATTTGCACCGGGGTGAGCCACTTTTCGTCGACCATTCCTTTGATTGCCCGATAAACCGTGGCGATGCCGAGGGCCGGTAAGATTTTCTGGCCGGCTTCAAGAACGTCTTGCACGCTCAAAGGCCGGTCAGCGGCTTTGAAAACCAATTCAATGGCGTGGCGTTGGCGGGTGTTGCGATCCATCTCATCATTATACGGAAGCGGGATAATTTGAAAACCCATCGCGGTTTTCGCGCGCGGCAGATTCGACTGTCCGCAAAAATTAAAAATTGGTGCTTGACAGAAATCCCGGTGTTTGATAATTGCGAATTGTTTGCAATTACATGCGTGCGGTCCGATGCTGGGCGCGCATGATGCCCAATGGTTTTACGATGTGGAGAACCGAGCCATAGCGGTTCTTCATGGGCGGCGGGGTAAGCGCTGTGAACGCTTTGCCTCCTCGTGGCGACCCCGCCGCCGTTTCCTTGTCAGCACAATACCTAACTGAGGCTTGCTTAGGCCGTGGCGGCTGGCCTGGCAGCGGCCTAGCAGATTTTTCGGGTTCGAAGCGGAGCGAAGATAAGCAAGATGGAGATTTGGATTTTTACTTTGGCGAGTGCGGCACTGGTCAGCGCGGTGTCGCTGGTCGGCGGAGTCGGTCTGCTCCTGCGCGAAGAGTTTTTGCGCAAGATCGTGACCGTGCTCGTCGGCCTGGCCGTCGGCGTGCTGCTGGGCGATGTGTTTATTCATCTTTTGCCCGAGTCGCTGAGCGAGATTCAGTCGCCGCGTTTGGTGTCCGCTCTGATTTTGCTCGGCATCTTCTTATTTTTCGCGCTGGAAAAATTCGTCAAGTGGCAGCATCACCATGTGGTCAGTCAGCAAGACTGCGATCTGGGCGCGCGATCGTGCGCGCACATGTGCCTGGTGGGCGACGCGGTGCACAACTTCACCGATGGCATGATCATCGCGTCGAGCTTCCTGGTGAGTCCGGTGGTCGGCTTGACCACGACCGTGGCCGTCATCGCCCATGAGATTCCCCAGGAGCTCAGCGACGTCGGTGTGCTGTTTTACGGCGGCTACTCGACGCGGCGCGCGGTCTGGCTCAATTATCTTTGTTCGTTGACCGTCATCCCCGGAGCGTTGCTGACGCTGCTGTTGAGCGGCTGGATCGATGGCGTTGCGGTCTATCTTCTGCCAATCGCTGCCGGTGGCTTTATCTACATCGCCGCTTCGGATCTGATTCCGCAGCTGCAGCACAAATCGCCGCTGCGCATCGAGTTTGCCCAGACGGCCACCATGGCGGTCGGTGTTTTGTTGATGGCCGGCGTGATTCTGCTCGAAGAGCGGCTGGAGCAACACGCGAAGCTGGCCGATGAAGCGGTTCTTGCGGCACCCCGAGGACCGCAGGTCACCGGGGCCATGGACGACGCTGCGTGGGCGAGCGGATCTGCCGCTAGGAACGACAATGGGATTTGAAATTTTGCAGTCGCGCGGGCTGGCCAATCCGGCGCACACTCAGCGCATTAAACAATGGGTCATTGAAACCTTCGAGTTAGGCGAAGATGTTTCGGTGTTGGTCACCGAGCTGCAATGCAGCGAGCCCGGCTGCCCGCCGCTGGAAACTGTCATCGCGATCATGGGCGCGGACAAGACCAAGAAACAGCACAAGCTGCATAAACCGCTGGCCGAGGTTACGCCAGCGGACATCGCCGAGCTCAAAGACGGCAAGCCGCTGCATTGATTTTTACACATAAGGGGATCGTGGGTGGACACATTCTTGGAGACGATAAAGTCATTTCTCGCCGCGCCGGATAAACCCTTCGCCGATGTCGGCAAATGGATAGGCGCTCTATTGACCGCGTGGATGCCGGCGATGCCCGTCGAGCTTTGGGGCGTGACTTTCGACATCAAGGCTATTACAGCCTATTGGATCTACGATGCTTTCAAGATCGTCGCCTTAGTCGCGTTCACCAGCTACTTCATGTCCGTGCTGCGCCAGTCGATGCCGCGGGCGCTGCTCGATCGTTGGATGAAAGCGGATGGCCTCGGCGGCGCCGTGGCGGGCGGTCTGTTCGGGGTGGTGACACCGGTTTGCTCGTGCACCATCGTGCCGCTGTACCAGGGCTTGCTCCGTTCCGGCGCCTCGACGCGCGCCAGCGCGGCGTATCTAATCACTGGCTGCGGTGTCAACGAGTTCGCCATTTATGTTCTCTTGATTGTCGGTGGTTTGAAAGCCACGGCGATCTACGTTGGCTTCGGGTTCGCTTCCGCAATCGCATTTTCCTGGTATGCCGGGCGCATGGGCTTCGATGCCGAACGCATTCGCGCCGCTTCCTGCAGCGGCAGCCTGCGCCTCGATAGGCAGCTGGGCAACCGTTTCGTGGTCGCCTTCGATGAGTCGCTCAGCGTCCTGCGGCGCATGTGGCTGCCGCTCGTGATCGCCGGCCTGCTTGCCGCTGTGCTCGTGCCGCTAAACAAAACCCCGGTGGGCATTCTGATTGCCAACGCTGCCACCGACTGGTGGTGGCTTGGCCCCATACTCGCCGCTTTGCTCGCCATCCCTCTCGATATGAACGCGGCGATCATGCAGCCCTTCATGATCCCGCTAATGCGCGCGGTGCCGATGGGGACGGCCTTGACTTTCATGGCGGGCGCGACGTTTAGCAGCATTCCCGAGATTGCGCTGCTCAAGACCCTCGCTGGCGCGCGCACGACGGCGGTTTTTGTCACCGTGCTTTTCGTTTATCTCAGCACAATCGGGATGGTGGTGAATCTGGTGCAGCCATAGGCGAGGCAGGCATGGCGAAAAAGAACACAACCACGGGCAAGAGCCGGGCGACGAAGAAGCGCAAGCCGAGCGCCACGAAGCCGCGCACGCCGGTGTACGTGCTGACCGGGTTTCTCGGCTCTGGCAAGACCACTCTGCTCAATCATTTTCTGGCGCAGACCCGGCACTTGAAAATCGCCGTGCTGGAAAACGAATTCGGCGCCGTCAGCATCGATACCGAGCTGATCATCGGCGCAAAAGAAGAGATCATGGAGATCAAGAACGGCTGCATGTGCTGCACGGTGCGGCGCGACCTGATCCGGGTCTTGCGCCGTTTGATCAAGCAAGGCCGCCCCTATGACGCCATTGTGCTGGAAACCACCGGCATCGCCAATCCGAGTCCCATCGCGCAGACTTTCATGGCGCTAAAAGATCTGTGGACGAACTACGACCTCAAAGGCATCGTCACCGTGGTCGATGCCAAACATGTGCGCGCCCAGGTAAAATCCGAAACCATCGCGCAGGACCAGATCGCTTTTGCCGACCTGCTGGTGCTGAACAAAGCCGACCTGGTGAGCGCGCAGGAGTTGGCTGAGGTGACCGAGTTGCTGCGCCGCGTCAATAGCGACGCGGTCATTCGCCCGACGACCATGGCCCAGCTCGACGCTGAAGAGCTATTGGCGCTCCACGCTTTCAAGCCAGCGCGTGGCTTGAAAGCGGATGCTGGGTTCAATCAGCCCGACTATCCGTTCAAGTGGGTCGGCGCCTATCGTTTCGAGCCCGGGAGCTATCGCGTCGAATGGCATGCCAGCGGCGCGCCGCACAGCAATGAGCTGGTCTGGCTGATGCCGATGGTCGAGCCAACCGACAGCGACGTGCAGAAGAGTCTGCCCTTGGCGGTAAAAACCTTTTTCGAACCGGAAGTGAATTTCGCTTGCGGCGAAACCATCGAGGTCGATCGCTTCGTGTGGAACACGCCCCTTGAGGAAAATCGCAGCGAGTTTGGCATTCATATTTTGCAGCCCGGTTACTACGCGGTTTTTACCCAGCATCCGCCACGGTCCGTGTCGGTGACCGGATCGCAGGGCGTAATCGAGCCGGTTTACCAGCGCGCCTGGGAGTCGCGCTACGCCGAAGACGAGTCGCTGACATCGGTCGCGATTTCGCTGGGCGGCACGTTAAGCCAAGAGAAAGTTAGAGAGTACTTCACTTGGGCGCTCTACGGCGACGAAGAGCATCGCACAGTGCTTAGAATGAAGGGCATTTTGAGCATCGCTGGGCGCGACGAGAAGTTCGTCTTTCAGCAAGTTAACACGGTTTCTAACTCCGGGTTCATCAATGAGACCTGGGGTGAGCGGCCGCGCGTCAATCATTTCGTCTTGATCGGCCGCGGTCTCGACCGCGGCGAGCTGACCAAGAGATTCGCCGAATGTTTGATCGGCGATTGGGCGACGTCGCGTCCCACGCAGGAAGAGGAATTGCGAGAGGGCGTCCAAGCCGGGGCGTGACGATGAAAGATCATGACGGAGGACAAGATGGCAGTTGAATTCGAAACACCGCAGCGCGTGCCGGTCACGGTGTTGACCGGGTTTCTTGGCTCGGGCAAGACGACGCTACTAAACCGAATTCTCACCGAGAATCATGGCAAGCGGATTGCCGTGATCGAAAATGAGTTCGGCGAAGTCGGCGTCGACCAGGAGTTGGTGATTGGCGCCGAAGAAGAAATCTTCGAGATGAACAACGGCTGCATCTGCTGCACGGTGCGCGGCGATCTGATCCGGATTCTCGGCAACTTGATGAAGCGGCGCGAACGCTTCGACTACATCATGGTCGAAACGACCGGGTTGGCCGACCCGGGCCCGGTGGCGCAGACCTTTTTTGTCGATGATGAAATGCAGGCCAAGTTGATGCTCGATGGCGTTGTCACGCTGATCGACGCCAAGCACATCGCGCAGCACATTGACGACAGCTCGGAGGCGCGGGAACAGATCGCCTTTGCCGACGTGATTCTCTTGAACAAGACCGATCTGGTTTCGCCCGACGTGCTCGACAAGCTCGAAGCGCGGATTCGCGGCATGAACTCTGCGGCCAAGGTTTATCGGACCAAGGATGCGATCGTCGACATGAACAAAGTGCTCAACGTCGGCGGCTTCAACCTCGATCGCGCCCTCGAGGTGGACCCCAAGTTCATGGAGCCGGAGTATCCGTTCGAGTGGGGCGGCATCTTTACACTAGAAGCGGGGAACTATGAGCTGCTCCTCAAAGAAGGGCCCGATCCGGCGATAAACGTTGTTCTTCTACCGGCAGCGGAAGCCAACGGCGAAGCGTTGAAAGAGCGCGAGATGGACGCGGTGTTGTTGTTTTCGGATCAAGAGACCGTGCTTGAGTCCGGCGCGATGCTGCAGCCCGAAAAGAAACTATTTCAGCTCAAGCTCGCGCCGAGAGAAAGCCGCTATACGATCAAAATCGAGCAGCGCGGTCACTACGCGCTATTTACCCAGCACATGCCCAGCGAGTTTCAGATGGAGCTGCGCGCGCCGGAGCTGATTGTGCAGCCGGTGCTCGGCCGTGAGTACAAACCTGATCATGTGCACAACGAAGAGATTACCTCGGTGGGTATCGAAGCGCCGGGCGATCTCGACGGCAAAAAATTCAACGACTGGATGCGCGGCATCTTGACGGAGCAGGGGACGGACATTTTCCGGATGAAAGGCGTGCTGAGCATCAGGGGCGAAGCCAATCGGTTCGTATTTCAGGGCGTGCACATGCTGTTTGACGCCAAGCAGGAGCGGCCCTGGGGCGCTGCGGCGCGGCGCAACTCCCTGATCTTCATCGGTCGCAAGCTCAACCGCCAGCAATTAAACGAGGGGTTCCGTGCCTGCCTTGCTTAAGAGCAAAGTCAATGTGCTGGCGCCGTCGTGGCAGCACAAAATGGACGATCACGTCGTTTCGGTGGCCTGGTCGCCGGACAGCCAATGGCTTGCGGCCGCCTGCGTCTCCGGGCCGATTCAGATTTTTTATGTCAAGGACGGCTCCAAGGTGTGCCGTTTGCCTGGCCATGCCTTTGGCACGACCATGATCGGCTGGAGTCCCAACGGCAAGCAGTTCGCTAGCGCCGGGCAGGACGGCACGATCAAATACTGGGATATGCTGCAGTGTTCGGAGAGTCATTCCATGGACGCCGGCGCGGCGTGGGTCGAAGCGATCGCCTGGGGAGCGGCCAATGGCAGCGGCCCGGTGCTCGCCAGCGCGGCGGGAAAAAAATTACGGCTATGGACCATGGATGGACAGTTGTTGCGCGAATATCCGGACCATCCGAGCACGATCAGCGACGTTAAGTGGAGGCCGCTGCGCGAGGGAGCGAAGGAAGAGCGACTTGCTTCGGCGGCCTACGGCCAGCTGGCGTTTTGGCGCGCGCAATCGAACGAGCCGGTTACCAAACTCGAATGGAAGGGGTCTCTCTTGACCATCGCCTGGAGTCCCGATGGAGCGTTTGTTGCCACCGGCAACCAGGACTCGACCGTGCACTTCTGGTTCGTCAAGAGCGGTGAAGATCTGCAAATGTCCGGCTATCCAACCAAGGTCCGAGAGCTGTCATGGGACTTCAACAGCCGCTATCTCGCCACCGGCGGCGGCGACCAGATCACCATCTGGGATTGCAGCGGCAAGGGGCCGGCGGACACACAACCGATCGTCCTCAAGGGCCACCAAGGCGTGCTGCATTGCTTGGCCTATCAGCCCTACGGGGTTTTGTTGGCGTCGGGCGGCGACGATGGGATGGTAGGGTTGTGGAATCCGAAAAAAGACAAGAAGCCCGTCGGCGTTCATGCGCTCGAGGACGCGGTGTCCGAGGTGGTTTGGTCGCCGGACAGCCGGAGCTTGGCGGTCGCAGGGCACAACGGCGAGGTGAGACTGATACGAGTCGCAAAGGGCGGGGAATAAAGCATCGACATCGGTTTGAAAATCGCCGGCGAGCGGAGTATTTCAGGGGTCGTGAGCAAGGCTTCGGAAATAATACAGAAGACGCTCGTTGCGGAGGGTTACAGCCAGACCGAGCCGCGGCGCCAAGTGCTGGAGGTTTTTCTCGACGACGACAAACCGCTGACGCCGGCGGCGGTGCACAAAAAGTTGCACGACCGCAATATCAACCTGGCTTCGGTCTACCGCGCCATCGAGTTGTTCTGCCGGCTCGGCGTTTTGACGGAGGTCGATCATGTGGCCGAGGGGCAGCGTTTTGAGCTGTCGGACGAGTATCGCGGCCACCATCATCACTTGATCTGCGGCGGCTGCGGCAAGACCGAAGATATCGAAGATTGCGGCATGGAGGATTTTGAAAAACTGATCAGCCAGCGATTTCGTTTTAAGATTACGCGCCACGAGCTGCGGTTTATCGGTTTGTGCCAGCGCTGCCAGCGCTAAAATTTTTTGCTGGCGTAGTGCGAACGATTTGCATTTATCAATAATGGCTTTCTCGGGTCCTCAGTAAGGCTCGGGTCGCTAGCGTCATCAGAGCCGGGAGTTCGTGTGTGCCGGTACTGCAAATGATTCGCAATTTGCAAGAAGAGTTTACAAGTGATGAAAGCAAAGAAGTGACCCCGTTAGGGGCGAAACAGCCTGGAGGAGATCATGTTAATTTCCCACGCCCTTGTCGCGAAGCGCGTTTTTTCACTGATGAGCGCGGTTCTCGTCGTTGCGCTATGGACCCATTTGGCGCTGGCGCTGAACTACAACGTCACCGACCTGGGCACGCTCGGCGGAACTTTCGGTTTCGCCAACGGCATCAATAACCACGGCCAGGTGGTCGGTGAAGCGAGCCGGGGCGACGGCGTGGTGCGGCCGGTGCTTTGGCAAAACGGCCAGATCGTTGACCTGGGCACGCTCGGTGGCAACGACGGCAAGGCCTTCGACATTAATGAGAGCGGCGTGATTGTCGGCCGCGCGGCCAACGCCGCGGGCAGGCTGCGGCCCTTCATCATGGACTACGCCAATGGCGGACCGATGCGCGAGATTCCACCGCACGCCGGCGCCGTGCCGGCTGCCAACACCACCGATGGCACCGCCTATGGAATAAACTCCAGCGGCGTAGCCGCGGGGCACGGACGCAACGGCGCGGCGCTGTTTCAAGCCTTTACTTCCAACGGCACTTCGACGACGACAGTACCGACGCCAGGCGGTTCCAACGGCCGCGCTTGGGATATCAACGACGCCGGACAGATCGCCGGCTGGGGACGCGACGCCAGCAATGCCATCGTCGGCTATCGGTGGGACCCGATTGCCGGGCTAGTGATCGTCGGCAACCTCGTGCCCGGTGCCGACGTCTTTGGCGTTGGCATCAACAACAGCGGGCACGTCAGCGGCGCGATCCAAAAAGACTTCGGCCATCAGACACCGGGCCGCACAGCGATCTCGCGGTCGTTTCTATGGAACGGCTCGACAATCATCGACATCGGCTTGGTCCCCGGCTTCGACGGCTCGGCAGCAAATCTGATCAACGATCATGGCCAGATCGTCGGCTTAGCCTTCAACTTCGATGTGAACGGCAACGCCATCAACTCGACCGCGTTCCTCCATGAAAACGGCGTCAACCACAATCTCAACACACTCATCCCCGCCAGCTCCGGTTGGTACCTCACCAATGCCTACGACATCAACGAGCGTGGCCAAATTGTCGGACAGGGTGTGTTTCAAGGGCAGACGAGAGCGTTTCTACTAACCCCGCTGAGTGTGCCGGAACCGGCGAATGTGGTTTTGCTCGGCATGGGGCTGATCGCTTGTGCGTGGCTCGTCAAACGCACCGGCAAACGGCGCCGGGAAATTCTGTAAAAGTGGCTGCCCAAATCGCCATAGCCGTGCCCGGCGCCGAGCGCCTGCCGCCTGCGGCGCTGCTCGGGCCGCCACCAGAGGCCGAGCCTCCGCAGGCGCTTTGGCTGGCGCCGGACGTGCGGTTGTGCGGCAAATTACTTTTCGACCAGCAGATCTGGTGCTGGGGCTGCGACGTGGAAAACCCGCACGGCAATCTACTTTTGCGCTACGGCTTCAAGCGGCGCCGGCCGCCCAAAGGACGCGACGGGTGCAGTCAGTATTCGCTGGCGCTCGAGCGCGGCGAGATCCGGCTTTGGGGTTGGGGCGTCTTGTGCCGCTTGGGCGGACGCGGAATTTTTTTGCGCCGCTATCGCTTTTTCCCCCAACTGCGTCCACCGGCGCGCCTGCGAGCCATGGTTTTTCTGCCGAACCAAGTGGCGCCGCTGTGTGACCCTGTGAGCGAGCCAGAGCAGAAGGCGGCGCGCGCCCGGCTTGCCGAGCTTTGCTGGTGGATCGCCGGCTACGAACGTTGGATCGCCAGGAACTGCGGCAGTGATTATCGCAAAACCGCTCTCGACAAGTGGCACAAACCGCTCGGTGCCTATGCCCATGAGATGGCGCAGACCTGGCAGGTGATCGCGGCGCGGTGTCAGCCGCCGACGCCCGGGCGACGCGCCGGCGCTTTATTAAGTATGCAGAGGAGAACATTCGGATGAAGCAAAGCTCTATAGGTTTACATACGCTCATGTGGGCGGTTTTCTTGGCCATCCTGTTGGTGGTTTTCAAACTGGCCGAGGCGCAAACCAAGTACAAAGTTAGCGACCTCGGAACCCTGGGCGGCAACCAGAGCTTTGCGCTCGACGTCAACAACTCGCGCCAGGTGACCGGCAACTCACGGACGACCAACAGCACGCTGCCGCGAGCACCGCGAGGTGCATGCGTCGTTCTCGTATGACTGCGAGCGTTCGCCGGCCGGGAGCCGGGTGAGTTTCGGTGTGACCAAAATGTTCCCGGAGATCCACGAGCTCAAAGTGCAAGTGCTGAGCGACGCCAAGCAGAGCGGCGCGACGATCAAGAAAGATAGGGGGGATGTCGGCCTATGAATGCCTTACAAACCCAAACACTAGTTTCGCCCGTTTACGTTATCGGCGGCTTTCTCGGCAGCGGCAAGACGACGCTGTTGAAGCGGCTGCTCAAGCGCGCGATCGAGCGCGGCGTCAAGCCGGGCGTTTTGATGAACGAGTTCGGCGAAGCCGACGTCGACGGCGCGTCCCTGTGCGACGGCGATCGCGACGACGATATCGAGCTCAAAGCGATTCTCAACGGCTGCATGTGCTGTGATTTATCCGGCACCGTCGATCAAACGCTGCGCCATTTGCTGGAGGAAGTTAAAGGCGCGCCGGTGTTCATCGAGACCACCGGCCTTGCCTCCACCGGCCAGGTGCTCGACAGCGTGCGCGAGTCGCTCGCCAAGTCCGAGCCGGGAAAAGCGAAAGGACGCTTGGCGTCCTCGGTGGTGGTCGTCGACACGCCGCGCTTCGAGGCGGTTGCCACCGCCTGGTCGGAAGGCATCAATCACCTGCGCCATGTCGATACAGTGATCCTTAACAAGATGGACGGCGCGGACGGCCAAACAGCCGAGCAGGTCGAGCGGCGTGTGCGGCAGGCGAATCCCGATGCCAATATAGTCCGCGCAACCTTCGCTGACATCGCGCCAGAAGCAATTACGGAAAGCATCGCGCGCGCCGCGCAGACGACGGCGCCGGGCGAGGCGACGGCCGACTCAACGGCGGGCTTTCGCAGTTTGACCGTCCGCATTCTCTACCCCATCGATGTCGAGAAACTGAAGGATCTGCTGGGCCGCTACCGCGCGTCGATCGTGCGCGCCAAGGGCTTTGTGCGCACGACCACGGAGCGGGGCATCCAAGAAATCCAATGGGTGCCCGGCGCGTTGACCGTTACGCCTTATCGCACTGAAAAGCGCGTCACCGCCCATCTTGTCGTCATCGGCAGGCGCGTGCCGTGGAATCGCTTTTTCGAGCAGCTCGACAAAGCGGTGCCGACGCCGAAAAAACAACGCAGCAAGTCAGCCAGGCCAAAAAAGAAGCGATGAAGCAAAGGACAACAATGAAACCGATCGTTTTGTTATCGGGGGTTTTTTTTGCCGTCGTCAATGACCTCGGCCACGTTGTGGGCTATGACGGTGCCGGCGCAGGCTTCCTGCGGATCAACGACAAGTTCTCTCCCTTCACTGTCCCCGGCGGGGTCGTCACCTTCCCCACGAGCATCAACAATGCTGGGCAAATCGCTGGCTTCGTCTCCTTGGACGGCGTGACGTCGCGGGCATTCCTGGCGACGCCAGTCCCCGAGCCGGCGTCGGTAGGCCTCATGAGTTTCGGGATTATTGGGCTGGCCGCTTGGCGTTATAGGAAACGCAGGAGCATTAGTTCATGGGTTTAGCACCCGCTGAAATGCCTGCGGGCGGATTTCATCGCCCTCGAGCTGATACTGCACCGGTGCAGCAGTCTTCCACGAGGCGGCACCTCCCACAGTGGAAGAGCTTGCGCGAGATCGGGAAGCGTACCCGAACTATGGCGCGGGTCGGGTCGCTCTATGTATCGATTGAGACATCTTGTCATCCGTTGACACCCAGCAGCACCTTGGATAGGTTCAGAGCCGTGCATAAACAGAACAGTAAAGAGACGCGCAATTGGGCAGGCGCATTGGTTTGTGTTGCCCTGCTGTTGTTTCTTTTCGTTCTGCCGCTGCACGAGCATGCCGCGGAAACGGGCACGCAAAGCAACGAATGCGCCTGCGTGCACGGGCAGCGAATACAGCTCGGTTTGCCCGCGGCCACTGTCAGTTTTGCGCTGGTGGCGCGGTTCTCTGCGGTTGCCGCAGTGCCGGCGTGCCGGCAAGTTTCCCGCAGTCTATTCTCCCAGGGCGTGCGCGCGCCGCCCGCTGTGCTCGCCGCATAGTTCAGCTCTGTTTTTCTACCATTTTTTGGCGTCTTCCCTTTTTCACGGAAAGAGGAAGGCTATCTATGTTCGTTTGTGGGAGGTTCTCAATGATGATTTCATTTTCCGCAGCGCTGCGCCGCGCGGTGCTGCCAGCTTTGTTTGTTTGCACCGTGACAACGCCGGTAACCTATGGAGCGACTTCGGAGCTCGATGCATTGCGCTCTTCGTTTAAGGGCATGCAGGAACAGCTGCAAAAAGCTTTACAGCGCATCGAACAGTTAGAAAAAGAAAAGACCGCGACCAGCTCGCGCGTCGAGCGGGTTGAGAAATCGGTAAAGTCGAGCGCCGGGGCGGCGAGCGCGCTCAATCCGGCCATCGGTGTCGTGATCGACACCACTGCCGAGCACCGCAGCACAGTGGGCGGCACGTTTAACTTCCGCGCCGCGGAACTCGGTCTGGCTGCGTCCATCGATCCCTACGCGCGTGGTTATGCAATCATCACCGGCAGCCGCGAAGGTGTCGAAGTCGAAGAAGCGGCGATGGTCACGACCTCTTTGCCGTGGAATCTGCAAGCGCGTGGCGGGCGTTTCTTCGCGGACTTTGGCCGCTTGGCCAAGTTTCATCCTCATGAATACGCTTTCGTCAACTCACCGCTATCGTTGGAACGTATCGTTGGCGGCGAATCGAAAGCTGATGGCGTCGAGTTGAGTTACTTATTCTCGACGCCGTTTTTTCTGCGCGCCACGCTCGGCGGCTACAACAAGATCGGCGCCGAAAACGAGCGCCTAGACGACAGCAAGTCGCGCTCGTGGAGCCGCTTTACTTACCTGGCGCGCTTGAATACCTATGCCGATTTGACCGACAACCACAATCTGGAGCTCGGCACGAGCATGGCTTACACGCCGTCGGTGCGGCTGGTGGACATCGGTGGCAGCACGCGCAACTTGGTGGGGCTCGACCTCACTTACCGTTATCAGCCGCTGGGTCGGACGACGGATCAGAGTGTGACCTGGGGCAACGAGCTTTTCGTCAATAGCGAGCGGCGCGCGAAAACTTACGACGATGGACGTGTTGTCGGTCGGCGCCGCAATGCCTTTGGCGGCTACAGCTACGCCGAATGGCAGTTTAACCGGAACTGGGCCACGGGTTTTCTCTTCGACTATGCACCGAGCATCGACAGCCCAGGAAAAAAGACCAAGGGCTACTCGCCCTTCTTAACCTGGAGCCCGAGCGAGTTTAACCGCCTGCGCTTCCAGTTCACGCATCTCAGTGACATGGTTCGCGAGGAGAAAGCCGAGCGCGGCAATCAAGTATTTCTGCAATGGACGACCGTGCTCGGAAGCCATACGCATGGTTTCCGGACCCGTTGAGGGCTCGTCCCGGGAGAATATAGCAATGAAAGTGAAACGACGAAACTTTATAGTCCTGGCGATGCTGGCGCTCTTGGGCGCCGGCTCGTACGGGAACGCGACGGCCCAGTCGATCCGGGTGATCGCCACGGTGCCGGACTTGGCGGACATCGCCAAGCAAATCGGCAAAGAGCTGGTCGTCGTGGAGAGCTTGACTAAGGGCGTCGAGTTCATGCACTCGGTGCCGGTGAAGCCAAGCTTCGTGCCGAAGCTAAATCGCGCTAACATTCTGATCGAAATGGGCCTCGCTTTGGAGCATTCTTGGCTACCGGCCCTGTTGGAGGTAGCCAATAATCCGCGCATCCTGGAGGGGCAGCCGGGCAACATCGATTGCTCGAACGGCGTGACGGTGTTGGAGGTGCCGACGAAGATCGATCGCGCCGAAGGCGATGTCCATCCAAAAGGCAACCCGCACTACAACTTGGATCCGCTCAACGGCAAGATCATCGCGCGCAACATCGCCGACGGATTGTCGCGCAACTTCCCGCAGCACAAGGCGACGTTCGAAAAGAACTTGGCCGCTTACCTGGGCGAGCTCGACAAAGCGATTGCCCGCTGGCAGGGGAGCGCCGGGCCGTTGAAGGGAGTGAAGTTTGTCAGCTACCACGGCGACTGGACCTATTTCGCCAATCGCTACGGTTTGCAGCAGGTGGGCACCATCGAAGTAAAGCCCGGCATCGAGCCGACGCCGAACCATCTAGTGTCGTTGGTGCAGCGCATGCAGCAGGAAAAAGCCCAGGTGATTATCTACGGGCCGCAGAGCGACCGCTACCCGCGCCAGCTGGCGGGCCAGACCGGCGCCAGTATCGTGCGCCTGCAAACCAACGCCGGCGCGACGGCGGAAACCGACAGCTACATCAAGTTCATCGACTCTAACCTCAGGAGTTTGCTCTCGGCGCTGAAAAAGGGCTAAAGAGTTGAGCTGTGATGGGCGAATCTCCGTTTTCCCAGAGCGGGCGTCTCGATGGTTGAGACGCCCGCTCTGGTTAGTTTCAGCGATGCCAGCCTCGGTTACCAAGACGCTGTCATCTTGCAGCAGGTTTCACTGCAGATCCATGCCGGCGATCTGATCGCCATGGCCGGACCGAACGGCTCCGGCAAGACCACGCTATTTCGCACACTGCTTGGTTTCTTACCCGTTCTCGGCGGTTCGCTTACACGGCGATGCCAGCTGGGGGAATTTGGCTATGTGCCGCAGAGCGCCGCGCTGGACGCGAGCTTTCCGATCTCGGTGCGTGAGCTGGTTGAGATGGGCAGCTACGGTCGTTTGAAACCGCATGAACGGCTGCCGCGCCACGAAAAAGCGCGCGTGCGGGAGGTCCTGCGGCAGGTCGGCCTTGAAGCGCTCGCGGAGCGCTTATTTTTTTCTCTTTCGGGCGGCCAGAAGCAGCGCATATTGATTGCCCGGGCGCTGATGGTGCAGCCGAAGATTTTGGTCTTGGACGAGCCGCTCGCAGGCGTCGATGTCGAGTCGCGCGAAGCGATCACGGAGCTGCTGTTGAAGATCAATCGCGACGAGCACAGGGCGATCTTTTTCTCGAGTCACGATCTACGCATGGTGCGCGCCGTGACCAAGCGAGTTCTGCGCATCGACCGCGGCCGCGCGTGCTGGGAAGAGGGAGCGACGTCCGATCAGCCATGGTAGGGTTCTTCGAGATCTTCAGTCCATCCTTTTTGCTATTTCCGGCGCTGCTGGGCAGCGTCATTTTGGCCTTTGTTTGCCCTTTGGTCGGCGCCCACTTGATGTTGCGCCGCCGCGTATTTCTCGGTTTGACCTTGCCGCAAATCGCCGCCTGTGGCGTGGCGTTTACGTTCTGGATCTATCACAGCATGGGGTACGCGCACGGCAGCGGCGGCGAGCGCTTGTTGGCGATGGCCGGCTCGCTGGCCCTCACACTGGTCGGCATGGGAATGCTTGCGTATCTCGATCGCCATGCAAGCGGCACCCCCGAAGGCCGCCTTGCGGCCGCGTACGCGCTGGCATCCGCGCTGACGATTCTCTTCATCGTTTTCAATCCGCAGGGCGAATTGGAAATTCTCAACTTGCTCAAAGGCGAAGTGATTACGCTATCGAGCGGGGAACTGAAATTGCTCGCGCTGATCTATGGCATCGTTTATCTCTGTTTGGTGCTGTTCCGGCGCGAGTTTTTGCTCAATTCGTTCGATCGCGATCTGTCGTTCTTGCTAACCGGCGGCAGCACGCAATGGAACTTTTGGCTTTACGTGCTGTGCGGCTTTTGCATTGCCATTGGCGTGATCATGGCCGGGCCGATGTTGATTTTTGGCTTTATGGTGCTGCCGCCGCTGGCAGCGCGCGCCCTGGCGCGCGGCATGAATCGTTTTTTCACCCTATCTTGTCTGATCGGCGTGTTTGTGGCCGTGGTCGGGTTTTACCTGTCGGTGCGGCTCGATCTCCCGTTGGGCCCGACCAACGTGGCCTTCGGCTGTGTGCTGATTTTTGTGATTTATGGAGTGCAAGTCATGATACGTAAATTTCGCGGTGGCGTCGTGTCGCTGCTGTTTGGGTTCGTTTTCGTTGGCGGTTGCGCGACGCAGTCGTCGCAGCATTCGTTAGATTGGCAGAGCCTGCGGCAAAGCCCGGTTTGGCTAGCATCGGTGCGCAACGCGACGCCGAGCGATCTGCGTTTGCCGAGCACCAATCCTTTGCGGTCGATCGCCGAGTGGGCGGGCAAAGTCTCGCCGGACTATCGCCCAACGGTGCCGGATATTCTGCGCGGCACGCTGCGCAAGGAGTTGGAGCAGCGTAAGGTCACCGTCTCCTTGCCCGAGGAGCGGGACATGCGCATGCAGTCTTTTCCCTTTGACGCTTCCAGCGCCGCGGCCAACGCGCGCAGCACGGACTTGAGCGGCTGGCTCTTGCTTTCCGAGATTCGCCGCTGGCAAACCGATGGCCGCAGCCCGCTGCGGGCACTGGTCGAATTCAAGCTTGTGCGCATCGACAACGGTGCGGTGGCTTGGGAACGGCAAGTCAGCAAGACGGTGCCCATCGCCGGGTCGGGACGGCTCGACGAAGTAACGACCGATGGCGTGCGGGAAATTCTGCGCGATGTCCTTGGCGGCTCTTGATGGGCCGGAAGACTCACCACAGAGGGCCAGCGCGGCACAGCCGCAACCAAAGAAAAGAATAGCCGCAAAAAACGCCAAAGGCGCAAAAAGAATTTCAAAGTAGGGCGGGTTTTAAACCCGCCCTACGAGATTCGGAGGGTGCGCCGTGCGCACCGGGAAATTCACGCGCAGCGCTTTTTGTGCCCCTTGTGACGCTGTGTTGCGCTGCCATTGAACACGCGCGAAGCGCACTGATATAGTCCGCGCAAGGTTGAAACTATGACATCTATTCTTATCAAAAACATTGGCACGCTGGTTACCGGCAAGTTGGAAGCGCCGCTGCGGCAGGCGGACTCGATTTTTATCAAAGATGGCGTGGTTCAGGCGATCGGTAAGGGCTTGAATCAAGCCGCCGATCAAACCATCGATGCCCACGGCATCACGGCGATTCCGGGCTTGATCGACTCGCATTCCCATCCATCGATTGGCGAGTACACGCCGGCGCAAAATTCGCTGTCGTGGATTACTAACTACATGCACGGCGGGGTGACGGCGCTGATCTCCGCCGGTGAGCTGCACCTGCCGGGTTTGCCGCTGCCGCCCGACGCGCGCACGGCGTTGTCCGTCGCCATCGTCACTAAGAAGTGCTACGACAATTTGCGCCCATCCGGCGTCAAAGTTCACGCCGGCACGCTGCTCTTGGTTCCTGGGCTTACGGAAAAAGATTTCGATGAGATTCAGTCGCTTGGCATCAAGCTGGTCAAGTTTATTTTCTACGATTACAGCTTGCTGCCCAACGGCGAGGCCAGTCGCTACGTCGATTGGGCGCACGCGCGCGGTATCAAAGTCAAAATTCATTCCGGCGGCGTGTCGCGTTCGGGGGTGAGCCAAGTGGCGGGCTTCGAGATGGTGCAGAAGATCCGCCCGGATATTATCGGTCACATCACCGGCGGGCCGATTCCCATGCCCGAAGAAGACATGATCCGCATCGCCAACGAGACCGAGTGTTTCATGGAGATCTGCACATCGGGCAATTATCGCTTGGCTTTGAGCTTGGCGCGGACGATCAAAGTGAATGGCCGATACGATCGCGTGCTGATCGGCACCGACACTCCGGGCGGCACTGGTATCGTGCCGCGCGGTATCCTGCGCGAGATCGCTTTTATTTCTTCGGTCGGTGAGATTGCGCCGGAGAAAACTATCTGCATGGCGACGGGCAATGTCGGCCGCGCCCATGATTTGAATTTGGGCATTCTCGAAGAGGGGCGGCCCGCTGACATCGTGTTGCTGCACAAGATCACCGGCTCGGTGTCGAAGGATGCGCTCGACTCGTTTTCAAAGGGCGATTTGCCGGGGATTTCCTACGTGATCATCGACGGCGTTGTCCAAGTTGCCGGTCGCAGCCAGCAGACGCCGCCACCGGAAGTGGTTGCCAACCAGTCTTGTTGTTGAAGGAGTTACCGTGAGTAGTTTCGATTTCGGCGTCGGTTTATTTCCGACCGAGCCATTACAAAAAATGATTCACCTGGCCAAGGTGACTGAAGAAGTTGGCTTTAGCCACATTTGGGTGGGTGATTCCCATCTGATCTGGCGCGAAGCTTACGTCAACATGACCGCGATGATGCTCAACACGAGCAAGGTCAAATTCGGCACCGGCGTGACCAATCCGCTGACACGCCATCCATCCGTGGTCGCCAGCGGTTACGCGACGTTGGAAGAATACGCGCCGGGAAGAATGATCGTTGGCATCGGCTTGGGTGATAGCTCAGTAGAGACCATGGGCATGAAGCCGTCGACGCTGGCGAATTTCGAAAAATCGCTGGCGATGATGCGGTCGATACTCGACGGCAAAGAGGCCGAGCTGCCAACAGGGAAAATTCACTTGCTCCATCCGACCAAGAGCCGCGTGCCAATCTACATCGCCGCCAGCGGGCCGAAGATGCTTGAGCTCTCCGGCCGCATCGCTGATGGCATCATTGTTCTCGTCGGCGTTGCCGACGATTACATTGCGCACGCGAAAGAGAAGATTGCCGCGGGCGCGAAAGCGGCCGAAAGGAAGCTAGAAGATATCAATCTAGTCTTATGGGTGCCTTGCGCGGTGTCCGACACGGCCAATGCCAAAGATGCCGTGAAAGCCCACGTTGCGCGCGTGGTGGCTCATCCGCTGCCCTACGTGCTCGACCCCAACGAGCAAAACGTGTTGGAAGAAATTCGCAAAACCTACGACTACTACCATCACATGGACCAGCAGGCGAACCACGCCGAAGTAATCCCCGATTGGCTGGTCGACAAATTCGCCATCGCCGGCACCGTGGCCGAGTGTAAAAAACAGATTGAGCGAATCAAGAAAACCGGCATCCAGCAAATTGCGATCATCCCCTACAGCCCGCCGGGCTGCAGCCGAGAGGAGACGATTCGCGGGTTTGCCAAGGCGATGAGTTAGTGTTCGCTCTCAGCTTCGTTGGTTGCCCATCACAATGAATGTTACTATGATTTTCTCGTGGCGCCGAGTGTGATAATTCGATTAGCCGGGATGGTATCGCCGAAGCTGTTCGACTCGCTACACGTTCGTTCTCCGAGAAAAGCGCGGTGCGTCAAGCAACTTAGTCACTGGCCACTGGACTAAGCGATCGAAAGGGACCTACTCTATGAAAATCGTCCACACCATGATCCGAGTCAATCATCTTGACGAGAGCTTAAAGTTTTACTGTGACGGCTTGGGCATGAAGCTCCTCAGTAAGAAAGACTACGAATCCGGCCGTTTCACCAACGCCTTTGTCGGTTATGGTTCCGTAGAAAAAGATGCGGTGATCGAGCTGACCTATAACTGGGACACGCACTCCTACGACGTCGGCAATGGCTTCGGCCACATCGCTCTGGGTGTGCCGGATGTTTACAAGACCTGCGAAGAGCTGCGCGCCAAGGGCATCAAGATCACCCGCGAGCCGGGGCCGATGAAGCATGGCACCGGCACCAACGCGATTGCGTTTATCGAAGATCCCAACGGCTATAAGATCGAGCTGACCACCCGGCGCGAGTAGCGCGGGCAGGGAGCACGGAGCAGGGAAGCTGCGCCGATCAGTATTGCTCGAGATCGACTTGTTTGATGGCGATCGGCTCCCGCCGCTTCAAGGGCGATGGGCCGCTTATCTTCGCTAGAAGAATCGTGCGATTGCGAAAATGCCGATCATGGCGAAAGCCAGGGCCAACTTTACCGCGACTCCGAGGGCCAAACCGAGCGCTGCGCCAAAACCGGCGCGCGCGGCTTGCTGTAAGCCGCGTTGTGCTGACAGCTCACCGATGACCGCGCCAATGAAGGGACCGAAAATGACGCCGGGGATTCCAAAGAAGATGCCGACGACGGCGCCGATCATGGCGCCGATCAGCGCGCGCTTGGAGGCGCCGAATTTTCTTGCGCCGAACATGGTTGCCCAGAAATCAGCGGCGTAAGTCATGACGGCCATCAGCGCGAGAATGACGATTGCGAGAAGACCGACGTAGTTGAAGCTCTCGGCCCAGGCGGCCAGCAGCAAACCGCCAAACAGCAGCGGTGCGCCGGGGAGCGCCGGCAAAACGAGGCCCACGACGCCGAGTGCTACCAAGGCTGTGGCAAGGACTAGCAAAGGGAGTGCGGCGTCCATCGTTAGCGGCGAGCGTTGGCTTTGCGACGGTGCGGCAAGCGACGAGGGCGTTGGTGCTGCGCGGGCCGCGATGCCGCCAGGGCATCTTGCGCCAGACGTTGGGCGATGATCGTGTAGACGTCAGGAGAAAATCCGAAGCCCAGGTGAGTCGTGCGGACCTCGACATGCTCGACGTTTGACGCCTCAGCGTCGATGCAGGCGCGCCAGGCGACAATATGATCGGCGCGCGAATAGATCGCCGTGACGGGAATGAGCAGTGAAATCCGGTTGCGGGCGTCGACTTCCGCCGCAATTGCGTCCACGTCCACGCCGCGGCGCCGATAGCTGTGCGCGACGACGGTATACTTTGGGCCACCGATAACCGGCGTGCCCAGCGTGATCACGCGACTTACGAGGTCAGGCCGCTCGCGCGCCAGTTCGCGCGCCAGATAGCCGCCCATGCTCCAACCGACCAGGGTGACGTGGCCATTGTTTCTGCGCGCCAGCGAGGCGAGTCGTTTGAGCAGACGCGGAAACAATCCCGGCACGTTTCCAGAGTTGCGTCCCATGCGCCAGCCATGCGCGCTGTAGCCCATCATGCGTAGATAGCTTTTGAGTAGTACCGTGGAACCGTCTCCCGCGCCGTAACCCGGCAGGACCAAGACTGCTTGGCCGTTGCCGCGTGGCTGACGGGCGAGGCTGGGGAAGCGGAGCAAGAGGCGAGGCAACTCGATCAAACCGCGTGCTTCGCGAATTACGCCGGATGAGTTTGGAGGTTGTAGTAAATTGTCTGAGTCGGTAGCCAGTGACGGTTCAAGCATGGCTTCAGCGGCAATCGAGTCCGTATAAATCATAAACCTCTCACCGCCAAAATCATAGCCCAAAGTTCGACACCAGTGCTTGTGTATTTACGTCGGTGTCTTCTGCGGAAACGGGCACAAATCTTTGATGGTGCACTGCGGGCACTTGGGCTTCTTGGCGAAGCAAACGCGCCGGCCGTGGTACTGCAGCAAATGGCAAAAGCGCACGCGGCGTTTCTCCGGCACGATGGCGGTCAAGTCGGCTTCGATCTTGTCGGGATCGGTCCGGGTCGTGAATCCGAGTCTTTGAGAAAGACGCATGACGTGAGTGTCGACGCCGATGGCTTGCTTGCCGAAGGCGTTGCCGAGGACGATGTTGCCGGTTTTCCTGCCGACGCCGGGGAGCGAAACAAGATCGTCTAGGATGTCTGGCACTTTGCCGCCGAAGCGCTCGACTAATGCCGCGCAGCAGTTGTGAATCAACTTGGCTTTGTTGCGGTAGAAATTGATCCTGCGGATTCGTTCTTCGAGCTCGGGCAAGGGTGCCTCCGCGTAGGCTTTGGCGCTGCGATATTTCTTAAATAGCGGCAGGGTGACTTCGCAGACTAGCTCATCGCGCGCCTGGGCGGCTAAGATCAGCGCAATCACCAATTCCAGCGGATTGGTGAAATTAAGATCGAGCTTGGCATCGGGGTGAACCTTTTCCAGCCGGTCAATTAGTTTTGTGATGTTTTGAGCTGCCATTTTGGTTTCGCCGGGAAATATGTTACCAAAAAGCCTATTGCAAGGGGAGGAGTTTGAAATGGAGCTGACTGAAATCAAGCAGAGCATCCGCCAGTTGAAAAAGCAAAAGGCGGAGATTCTGACCACGACCAAAGAAAAGAAAAAGATCAAACGCATTCAACGTAAGGTGAAGCTGCTCAAGCGCGAAAGCCGCGTTTTGGCAAAGGCCAAGAAAGAAGCGGTTGCGCAGGCTGCTGCCGAAGCTGCTTCGAGGGAAGCTGCGGAGAAAGCAGCCGCGGCGGCCAAATCCGCTTAGCAAAGAACTAAACGTCTATGGAACCGTCGCGTCCGTTGCGCGGCCGCGGCTCGGCGACCAATCCCAAAAATCGTTTTGAGTCGGTCGAGCGCGTCCCGGAGCCAACGGACGACGACGAGATCTCCTCTCCCCGCACCCAGTTTTTCCCCGATCATTCTAAATCGCTGATCGCCTACAACGACAGCCCCGACGTCGGTTTCGACGCCAGCATCAATCCCTATCGGGGATGCGAACATGGTTGCGTCTATTGTTACGCTCGGCCGACCCATGAGTATTTAGGTTTTTCTTCCGGCCTCGACTTTGAGACCAAGGTCATGGTCAAGGACGACGCACCGGAGTTGTTGCGCAAAGAGCTTTCCAGCCCCAAGTGGAAGCCGCAACTGGTGGCGCTCAGCGGCAATACCGATTGTTATCAACCCGTCGAAAAGAAGAAGCAGTTGACCCGCCGCTGTTTGGAAGTGTTTTTGGAATTTCGCAATCCGGTGGCGATCGTTACCAAGAATCATCTGGTGACGCGCGATATCGATATTCTCGTCGAGCTGGCGAAATACCAGTGCATCGGCGTGACGATTTCTCTGTCGACGTTGGATCACGACCTGTCGTCCAAAATGGAGCCGCGCGCGTCACGCCCGCTGCACCGACTGGCGGCGATCAAGATGTTGGCCGAAGCCGGCGTGCCAGTCGGTTATCTACAAGCGCCGATGATTCCCGGCTTGACCGATGCAGAAGCGCCGGCCATTGCGATGGCAGCCGCGCAAGCCGGCGCGACTTTTTCTGGCTATGTCGCGCTGCGGCTGCCGCACTCAGTCAAAGAACTGTTTGAAAATTGGCTTAAACAGCACTATCCCGACAAGAAAGAAAAAATCTTACATCGCGTCATGGAAATTCGCGGCGGCAAACTGAACGATCCGAATTTCAAAACGAGGATGCGCGGAGAAGGTGTTTCTGCCGAACAGATGGCCGAGCTGTTTGCGCTGGCACGCAAGAAATCGGGCATCACCGAGAGATGGCCAAAATTCTCAGTGGAGCATTTCCGCCGCGCCGAACGCGGGCAGTTGAGTTTGTTTTGATTGAGAGCAATCGGATTGGGAAATTAACCGCAAAAAGTGCAAAGGGCGCAAAATCGGAGTCGGATAATTGTCTCGCGCAAAGGCGCAGAGGACGCAAAGTTCGGAAAAAAATTTCTTTGTGCCTTTGCGCGAGATTCTTTTTACTATTTTAGTCGCAGTAATACTCGAGCTGATAGCCGTTGGGGTCGGTGATGTAGAAAGCGCTTTTGCCGCGCCGGCCGTCGATCTTGATGCCGTGCTCTTTGATTCTTTTTTCTGTTTGCTTCAATCCGGCTGTAGTTACTTTGAAACCGATGTGCTCTAATCCCTGATTGCCGGATAATTTCTGGTTGCTCTTCACAAAGTTGAGCAGATCGTTGCTGCCCGGCGTGCTTAGAAAAATCATGCTGGGCGGGTGGCGAAACGCAACCTTTAAACCCAAGACCTCGGTGTAGAACGCCTCGGTTTGTTTCAAGTCGCCCACCTTCAGCGCTACGTGGGTGAGACCTTTGCTTGCCATTGGGACGATCCTCCAGCGGTTCGAAACTTGCGCTTGTTATAGCTCCGCCCGAGCTCCGGAATCAAATAGATCGGCGCGAACCTTCCACGGGGTCGATAATCTTGCTAGTTTGGAAAAGCGTTGGCTGCCGCGGTTCCGTCTTGAGTCTTTATCCCCAACATAAACCGAAAATTTTCTACGGCTGGTATATTGTCGCCGTTGGTTTTCTTTCTCACGTTACCTGCGCGTTTCACATGTCGAGCACGCTTAGCGTGTTTCTCAAACCGTTAACCGAAGACCTAAACGTCTCGCGCGGACTGTTCTCGATCTTGCGTTCCGGCGAAATCTTGATCGGTGCCGCCATGGCACCGCTGGTGGGCCCGTTGGTCGACCGCTACGGCGGCCGCTGGTTGATGGCCGGCGGCGCGCTGGTGGCGGGCACCGGATTGTTGCTGCTCGGCCAAGTCAGTTCGTTTTGGCAGTTCTTAGTGCTGCGTTGGCTGCTGGTCGCCATCGGCGGCGTCTTCATGTGTCATATGGTTGTGAGCGTTACCATCTCACGCTGGTTTGTCCGCAAGCGCGGCCGCGCCATTGCGATTGCCAGCTTGGGGCAAGGTTCATCGAAGGTGCTGATCCCGGTCGTCACCGCGACGTTGTTCGCTTGGTTGGGTTGGCGCGGCACCTGGGCGGTGTTTGGCTTGATTACCCTGGTGCTGGTCGTAGTGCCGGCGCTGATCTTCATGCAGCGCAGCCCGGAAGAGCGTGGCTTGAGGCCCGATGGTCTCGATGAGCCGATCGAATCGTCATCTACGAAACCGACTCCGCAGGCGCGCCGCCGCATGGAAGTCGACGAAACCGTCTGGACATGGCAAGAGGTGATTCGCACGCGCACCTTTTGGATTATCTGTTTCATCTACGGCATGGCCAACGTTGGCATCGCCGGGCTCAATTTGCACGTCTTTGCCTACGTTACCGACATCGGCTTTTCGACGCTAGTGGCCGCCACGGTGCTGAGCATCATTGCGTCGACGCAGCTGGGCTCGACTTTGGTCTGGGGACTTGTCAGCGAACGGGTGGAAATTCGTCGCACCAACGCATTGATGTTTTTGATTCAAGCGATTGGTCTGGGCACCGCCATTGCCGGCAGCGGCGTGGCGCCGGTGTACGCGGGATTTTTTCTCTACGGTATCGGTCTTGGCGGCGGTTGGGTTTTGCAAGAGCTGATCTGGGCAACCTACTATGGCCGGGTTTCGCTCGGCATGGTGCGCGGCTTGGGGACGTTGGTGACGCACGCGTTTGGCGCCGCCGGCGCACCGTTTTTCGGTTTCGTCCACGACGCCACTGGCAGCTATCGGTCATCGTTTATTTCGTTCGTCATTGCGTTGGTGGCTTCGGCGCTCTTGTGTTTCATTTTGACCGCGCCGCGCAAGCGAGCCGCTGCGAGCGCGGGTTGACCCAGCAAAGTGACTGCGCATAATAGTTAGATTCGAACCCATGGCATCGACAACCACAACGACGGCCACGCTGCGCAGCGATGGCCTGCGCGACGGCGTGCTGCGGCTTGCCATCGAAGGCCGGCTCGACGCCAATAGCACGGGCGCCATTTGGCGCCAAGCCGACGCCAGCGTGACGAAAGCCAAAGCCAACACCGCCGTGCTCGATGCTTCGCAGGTCGACTACTGTGACGGCTCGGGCATCGCTCTACTGATCCACCTGCGCCAGCAGCAGGAAAAGCTGCGCGGCAGTTTGCGCATCGAAGGGCTGCGGCCGGAGTTTCAAGAACTGCTCGATGATTGGTCGCCCGGTTCTGTCGAACTCGAAACGAAAAAGCCGAAACCATCGGTGCGCTTGGCGGAAGAGATCGGCCAAGGCGCCGTGGAAGTTTGGCGTGACATTCACACGCTGGTTTCCTTTGTCGGGGAGTTGGGCGCGGCGCTCTTCAAAGCCGCACTCCAGCCGCGCACGATCCGCTGGAATGAGACCCTGAGGGCCGCTGAAGAAGTCGGCGTCAACGCCTTGCCCATTGTTGCCATGCTGAGTTTTCTGGTCGGCATCATCATGGCGTTCCAAGCCGCCGTGCCGCTGCGCCAATTTGGCGCCGAGATTTTTGTCGCCAACATGATCGGCCTTTCCGTGCTGCGTGAGATGGGGCCGCTGATGACGGCGATTATTCTCGCCGGCCGTTCCGGCTCCGCCTTTGCCGCCGAAATCGGCACAATGAAGGTGCGCGAAGAGATCGACGCGCTGAAAACCATGGGGCTTGAACCGGTGCGCTTTTTAGTCGTGCCGCGGGTCATCGCCGCCGTCGTGATGACGCCGGTGTTGACGGTCTTTGCCGACCTTTTGGGCATCATGGGCGGCTCGGTCGTCATGCTCTCGCTCGGCTTTCCGTTGGTCACTTTTTTCAATCAGCTTCAGTCGGCGGTCAGTTATGGTTCGCTGGTGGGCGGTTTGGTGAAGGCGTTGGCGTTTGGCATTCTCATCGCTGCCATCGGCTGCCTGCGCGGTCTCCAGACGCAAACCGGCGCCAGCGCCGTCGGACTTTCGACCACCCATGCGGTGGTGAGCGGGATCGTGTTGATCGTCATCACCGACGGAATTTTCTCCGTCATTTACTATTATCTTTGGGTTTGAAGCTGTGGCGGACAATATCATCATTCGTGTCGAGGATTTCACTGCCGCCTACAACGGCCATGTGATTCTCAATCGGCTTAATTTTGAAGTCTTTCGCGGCGAGGTATTCGTCATCTTGGGCGGCTCGGGCTGCGGCAAGAGCACGCTGCTCAAGCATATGATCGGTCTCTATCCGCTGGCGTCCGGCAAGATACTCATCGACGGCCAAAACATTGCGACGGCCGAAGGCGAGACGCGCCTGGAAATATTGCGCAAGTTTGGCGTCATGTATCAGAGCGGCGCGCTGTTCGGGTCGATGACCGTGCTCAACAACGTTGCCCTGCCGCTGCAGGAATTTACGGATCTACCGGCCGAAGCCATTCGGATGATTGCGACGATGAAATTGCAGCGGGTCGGCCTGGGCGGCTTCGGCGAGCATATGCCGTCGGAGTTGAGCGGCGGCATGCAAAAACGCGCGGCGATCGCGCGCGCCATGGCGCTCGATCCGCAAGTGATCTTTCTCGATGAGCCGTCGGCGGGCTTGGACCCGATCACTTCGGCGGAGTTGGACGAATTGATCTTGAGCCTGGCGCGCAGCCTGAAGATAACTTTCGTCATCGTTACGCATGAGCTGGCGAGCATCTATGCGATTGCGGATCGGGTGATTATGTTGGATAAACGAGTCAAAGGGATCGTTGCCACTGGCAAGCCGCAAGAGCTGCGCGATCACAGCGACAATCCTTGGGTGCGCCAGTTTTTTTCACGCCAAGCCACCGACGACAGCCAGCGCAACCATCAATTCGTGAAATAGACTCCCAATCGTAACAAGATGGAAAAAGCGAGTTATTTCAAAATCGGGTTGTTCATTATCGTCGGCACGATTATCGCGGTGATTGGCATTGTTGCCCTCGGTGTCGGCACCATCTTCGAGAAGAAAGTTTGGATCGAAACCTACGTCGACGAATCGGTGCAAGGCCTCGACATCGGTTCGGCGGTGAAATTTCGCGGCGTGTCGGTCGGTAAAGTCGAACAGATCAGCCTGACCAGCGCCGAATACAACACCCAGCGACGCTACATAATGTTGCGCATTGGCTTGACGAGTCAGATGTTTCAGTTCCCACTGGCGGACGCCGGCGGTCCGGCTTTCAAGAGCGAAGTCGATAAAGGATTGCGCGTGCGCCTGGCATCGGCCGGTTTGACAGGCGGAGCATATATCGAAGCCGACTACCAAGATCCGGCGCGCAATCCGCCCCTCGAAATCGATTGGCAGCCGCGGTACCCCTATATCCCCTCAGCGCGCAGCAAGATCACGCAGCTGGCCGACTCCATGGATCGTATCTTGTCGAATATAGAAAAAATCGATGCCGCTCGCTTAGTGGAAGGCGTCGAGAAATCGCTGGCGACGATTACCAAAGTAGCCGAAGGCGCCAACTTCGACGCCTTGGGCAAACAGGCCAACGCTTTCTTGGCCGAGATTCGCGACAGCAACCGGCAGTTCCGTGATTTGATTGCTAGTGGTGACATCAAAAGCGCTGTGGCCGATGCAGCCGCCGCCGCGAAGTCGACGCGTGAGATCATGAGCGGCGCCGAGAAGCCGATCAAACAAGTACTTGCCGATCTGCCTCAGGCTTCTGAAAAGATCAGTGAGTTGATGAAACGGCTCGACACGATTTCCGCTGACCTGCCGGACTCCAGTAACCAGTTGCAACAAACTCTACGGCGGCTTAATCGACTCCTGGCGGGCCAGCAGCAGGAAATTCGCACGACGTTGGATAACCTTCGGGTCATCACTGAAAACCTCAAAGAGCTTTCCGAAGACTCAAAGAAATATCCGTCGCAAGTTATCTTCGGCGCGCCGCCGCCGCCCTCGGGAGTGATGAGCCGATGAAATCGAGGATTGTGTTGAGTGTAGTTGCGTTGGCAACGTTGCTCTCGGGCTGCGTCAGCGTTGAGAAAAGCTATCCGGACAAGCGCTTCTTCGTGTTAGAGATCCCGCGCCGCGAAGCGCAAGCTAGCGCGCCTAGCAGCGGCGTGTTGATGGTGGCGCCGCTGCGCGTCTCACCGCGCTACGAAGGACGGAGCTTCGTTTATCGACGCAGCGAAGCGAGTTTCGAATCGGACTTCTACAATCAGTTTTTGGTTTCACCCGGCCCACTGCTCACCGAAGAAGTTCGCCGCGAACTGAGCCAAGCACAAGTGGCGCAATATGTTGTCAGTGCATCGAGCCAAGCCGAACCAACGCTGGTCCTCGAAGGAACAATCGACGCGCTCTACGGGGACTTCAGAGACATCAACGCCCCGAAAGCAGTTTTGGAAATGGAATTTTTTCTCGCCAAAGAATCGCCCGCCAAAGCGGACATTGTTCTGCGCCGGCGCTACACGAAATCCATCGCGGTCAGCGGGCGCACGCCGGAAGCGTTGGTTAGAGGCTGGAACGACGCGCTGAGTGAGATTGTCGTCGGGCTGGCCGCCGATTTGAAACCAACGAAATAAACCGTTCCAGCGCCAATCAGCTCAAAAAGGCGCTGAAGGACGAACTCGGCCGTGCCAAATTGTCGGTTCGGGTGATTGCCGATGCGTTGAAAAATTCTCCTGCCCAAGTAGTTCGCTTATTGGAAGAGAACAAAGCCTCAAAGCAACTACTCCAATTGTGTCGCTTAGCTGAACTGGCTGGGTACGAGATTCAGTTCAACCTCAAAAAGAAAAAGCGGCATAGCGTCGTCCGGCTTTTCAGCTGTCTTATGCTGCGGAGCGTACTCGACATAAATACGACCGATGCGGCAGCGAGCCACTGACTGGGTCGGCATATTCGGTGCCGATCAAGGTCGCCGGGTTTGCGCCGTATCGTTCGAACGCATCGTAACCAGGCAGTTCCAACTCTCTGCACGCTTGCCACCAACCGTGCTGCACGCAGACGACGCCGTTTACGATATTCGTGGTCACGCGCGCTTTAACTTTGATCGCACCCTTCGGCGTTTCCACAACCATCCATTCTTTGTTTTTGACGCCATATTTTAATGCGGTTTCTGGGTGAATATCCGCCGTTGGCTCGGGCAACGACTTGCGCAGGCTGGTCAGGGAGCGGTGTTGGCTGTGGACGTAGGTTGTGTTTTTCGCGTTGGTTAAGACCAGTGGGAAATCCGCGGCGACTTCGGGGTTGCTTACCGGGCTCAGCGCTGGCTCAACGTATTCGGGCATGGCTGGATAGCCGGCGGCGGCGAACTTGTGACAGTAAAGCTCGACTCGTTTGGTTGGCGTGCCGACGCCGCTGAGATTTCCGTCCTTGTTTAACCTGCTGTGCTTTTCGTAGGTGGGTTGCCGCGTGCGCGAGATCCCTCCCGGCGTGTTCTTCAATTGCTCTAGCGTGATTCCGCTAGGCTCCAGTTCATAGGCATAGCCGGCTTCGATGTCGCCGTGCCAAAAGTGTTCGTCCATGCCCATGCGCTTGGCAAGCTCGAAAAGAATCCACGTATCGGAACGGCGCTCGTGCAGCGGCTCTACCACTGCCGGGCGATATTGGAAGTGCGTCTTGCCTGATGGGCGATGCTCGAACGCGGTGGTGATCGCGGACATTTCCAAGAAACTCGTTGCTGGCAACACGTAATCGCAAAACCCCGCCGTTGGTGTCATGAAGAGATCAATGGCGACGCCGAATTCCAATTTGCGCAGCGCCTCGCGGGCGCGCTGCGAGTCAGCATTGGACATCACTGGGTTACAGCCGAAAGCCAGGAACGCTTTAATCGGATAGGGCTTCTCTTCGATGATCGCGTTGAAGATGTCGTAGGAAGCACAGTTGCCCGGCGCCGCCGGCGGGCCGAGCGGCTTTTGCTCACGGCCGATGCGCAGCGCGGCGGCTTCTTTCGGCAAAAATTCTTTGCCGTCGACGTTGTTGGTCGGCAATTTGGGAAAAGCGACGTTGCCGCCCTGTTTGTCGAAGTCACCGAGCAGGGCGTAGAGCGACGAAATCGCTCGGCTGGTTTGCGTCGCATTGGTATGCTGGCCTAGGCCGTTCCACATGTACAGGCTCACCGGCCGGTTGTGCGCCAGCATCAGCGCGGTCTTCCAGACTTGTTCTGCCGGAACCCAGGTGATCTTTTCCGATTTTTCCGGCGCGAACTCAGCCGCGATTTCGCCGAGGCGTTCGAAGACGGGTTTGCAAATTAACTCGCTGCCTTCTTTGTTTTTGAGAGTGCGGGCACCAAAGAGGGCAGGGCGTACGCCGTCGCGAGAATATTGGCCGCACTCGGGATCGTAGATGACAGCTTCATTCTTAGTTTCGTCCCAAACGAGGTAGCGGTTGGCGCTGCCGTCCTTGCTGATATCCGCTTCGGTAATGACCACGCCTGTGGCTGCGTTGAGCAGGAATACTCCGTTGGTCCATTGGCGGACGAAGTCGACGTCGTACCAGCTCTCTTCGATCAAACAGTGAATCATCGCCAGCGCCAGCGCGCCGTCGGTGCCGGGGCGCACTTGCAGCAGCATGTCGGCGTTGGCGCCGATGCCAACGCGGCGCGGATCGATGACGACGGTTTTCATGCCGCGTTTGCGCGCCTCGACGATGTCGTGGGCGAGGATCAACGACGTCGAGCTTGGGTTGTGGCCCCAAAGCAAAAAAGTTTTGCTGTGCGCCAGGTCCGGTGTCTGAATCGTCGTGCCGAACGTGAAACTAAATCCGGTGTCCTTGTGCCAGTTGCAGACGTGAGTGGTCGAGACCCAATTCGGGCTGCCGTAAAGATATAAGAACCGGCCGAGCCAGCGCTCGACGTCGTCCACCGAGGTGCCGCTCTTGGTGCCTTTGCCGAGCGCCATCGCTTTGGCGCCATGCTGCTCGCGGATCGCGAGAAGTTTTCTCGCGATGTCGTCGAGCGCTTCCTCCCAACTGACACGCTGCCAGCCGGGATCGGTCTCAGTCTTTGGCCGCGTGCGCTTGAGCGGGTAATTCAAACGATCGGGGTTGTAGACCAGCTCCGGCGCAGCCTTGCCTTTGATGCACATGACGCCGCCGTTGGGATGATCGTGGTCTGGGTCGAGCGAAATGACGCGGCCGTTCTGGACTGTTGCGATCGTGGCGCAGTGCGCAGTGCACAAGGCGCAGTAGCCACGAATTTTCTCTTGCGAATTTGGGGATTGCGCGGCTTTGGACATGGGCTCTCCGTTGTTGTCTCGGTTTTTATACTACGCAAATAAGAAAAATGCTTCTAACCACGAAACACACGAAAATCACGAAAAACGGCTACGCGCAGTCAATCTTTTCGTGTCTTTCGTGGTTTTGGTCTTTCTAGATTTCAATCCAGCTCGGGTCGATTCGGTTTGCCGACAAATCCCGGGCCGAATCCTGCTTCGTGCGCGGCCCAGGCTCCGGCGACTCGGCCGCTGAAAATCGACGGCCCCAGCATGGTTCCTTCAAGGCCGTGTTTGCCGTTGATATGGCCGCCCGCGCACCCGGCGACTTCGCCGGCGGCGTAGAGGCCGGGGATGGGTTCGAAGTATTTGTTCAACGCGCGGCAATGCAAATCGGTTTTGACGCCGCCGAAATTTTTTCTTGCGAGCGGAAAAATCTGAATCGCGTAGTAGGGCGGCGTATCGAACTTCTTCGAGCCTTTGAGCGGCTTACCAAATCTTTTTTCCTTGTCGAGATCGGTATCGAAGCAATTGTTGTACTCTTCAATCTCCGCAAGAAAGTTCTTGACGTCTTCGAAGCCGCAATTCTGCGCCAACTCTACGAGCGTGTGGCCTTTCTTGATGAACGACGAGTTGTTCAACATCTCTTCAATCTTGCCTCGATCAATGACTTCGCCGTGTCTGTAATATGGGTCGGCTACGTCCATTTTGGCCAGCATCGGCGTGTCTGCAACTGCCCAGGCGTGCGGCGGATTCTGCCGAAGCACAGCGGGCGTTGCCGAGGCGCCGCCGGTGACTGCTTCGTTATGAAAGCGTCTGCCTTGCTGATTGAACCAGAGATAGCCCGGCACTTGGCGAAACGCGACACCGCGGCGCTGCTGCGGATCGCGATAATCGGGTGTGGCGAAGACATAAAACCAGATGTCGCCCATGTGGGTGAGGTATCCGCCAAGTGCTTCGATCATCTTGTGGCCTTCGCCTTTGGCGTTGGCGCCTGAGCCTTCCATGACTCTGAATTTTTTGAATTCCGGGCGGTGCTCCAAGACCATGTCCAAATTCGAGTTGAATCCCCCGGTGGTAACAATCGTAGTCTTGCTGCGGACTTCGATGGTTTCATGGCCCTTGGTTGCCATCGCGCCACAGACGCGGCCTTGTTGGGTCAGGAGCTTGGTGACGGAGACATCGGTCAAAACCGTGATGTTCGGCATGGTCTCCGCAGTTTTGATGATTGCGGTCATGAGGCCCAAGCCGTTATTCGATGGCTGATGCCAGCGCGGCACGCGATTGCCTTCCTGGTGTTTCAAGTCAATCCACTTGACGCCGCAACTTTCGCCCCAGTGGTAGAGATCGTGCAGGGAATGCTCGATGTAATAACGTGCCCAGACTTCGTCGGCCGCACCGCCGCCGAACTTGATCCAATCCGCGAGCGCGACGTCGGGCGTGTCTTCGATGCCTTTCGATTTTTGCAGCGGCGTGCCGACGATGCAGCAACCGCCGCCAGAGATGGCCGCGGTGCCGCCGCATTCGCCGGCTTTTTCCAAGACGACGCATTTGCCGCCGGCTCTAGCGACTTCGATGGCGGCTGGTATGCCTGCGCCGCCGCCGCCGATGATCGCTACGTCGGTTTGGATGGGATTGGCGATGACAAACTCCTCATCTAGTGTAATGTCTCACTAATAGACGTGCTTGTTGTTGTGACACGCTCGCATGTTTTTCACCACGAAGATCACGAAGGGACACGAAGTTCGGAAAAGAATTTACTGTTTCTTCTCTTAGCTTCGCGTCCTTCGTGGTGAAAATCCCCCTTTTGGGCTCCAGCCACAAATTTGGCATAATGCACAATCAGCGTGCTGCCGCAAAAACCATTCGGAGTCCTTCGACAGGCTCAGGAGGAACGGATCGGAGGTCAAAATCGTTCGTGAAAATTCCGTTCATGCTGAACCCGTCGAAGTATTCCAGGGTTTTGCGGCTCATCTCTCTGAGCGACGCTCTATCATGAACGGGTTTGCCTGGAAACCCCACCTAGACTGTTCTTGCCAAGCTCCCGCTTCAAGGTAAGCGGAGGTTGTGTTCTCTTGTTTGCTATTCTGCTGGCAAATAGCCAACCCGATTGATTACAATAAGACGAGGCCAAGTTTCGAATAGGAATCTTTCTTTGCGGCCTTTGCGCGAGATATCCCGAGTTGCAAATTCATGGCTGAAATCTTTCTAAGCTACGCCAACGAAGATCGCGAAACCGCCGGCAGAGTCGCTAAGCTTTTGGAATCGGCGGGTTGGACCGTGTGGTGGGATCGGCGCATTCCGGCGGGGCGCACTTGGCGTTCGGTGATCGAAGACGCGCTGACCGAGATGCGCTGCATGGTGGTGCTCTGGTCGAGCAACTCCATCGATAGTCATTGGGTGAAGGAAGAGGCCGAAGAGGCGCGGGCGCTCAATAAATTGATTCCGGTGTTGATCGAACCCGTCAATCCACCGGTGGGGTTTCGTTCGATTCAAGCGGCCGACCTCACCGACTATGACGGATCGAAAGACACCGAAGGGTCGCGTCAGCTGATTGCGGATCTACAGTCGCTGCTCGGCAAGGCGGCACCAAAATCAACCGAACCGAAGATCGGTGCGGAACCGCCGGAGAATCGCCGGGCCGAAGGCTCAAGCCAGCCGCGCGACAAGCCAGCTGAACCCGAGCGGCAAGCTGTTATTGGTGAGAAGGTCAGGCATCCCGCCTCTTTGCCGCGCAGTCTTTTAAACACGAACTGGCAAGCGATCGGTGCGGGCGGCGCCGCGCTGGCGCTCGCATTGGGTGCGTGGTGGTTTTGGCCCAAGGGACAAACACCAGTGACGACATCAGAGCCGCCGCAGCAAAAGATTGTTGCTGAAGCTCCGCCGCCGGCGCGGCTGGTGAGATTGGGGGTAAAAAGCAGCGCCACTCAGTTTAAACCCGGCGAAACCAGACCGCTACTTCTTGAAGCTGAATACTCCGATGGCGCGTTGAAAGAGATCAAGGAGTCGGTCACGTGGACTAGCAGTGATACCAAAATTGCCCAAGTCGACGTTAATGGTAATGTCAAAGCGCTCGCGCCTGGAAGGGCCAGCATTACCGCGCGACACGGTGAAGTTGTCAGCGGTGATTGGGCGTTGACGGTGGAAGCACCGCCACCGCAGGTTGTCGAGGTGCCGCCGGTCGCGAAGAAGGCCGAGCCCGCGGTGGCCAAAGCGCCTGAGCTGCCCGTGCAGGCGCCGGAACCGGTGAAGTTGACGACCTTATCGATCGGCACCGCGCGCCGAGAGATGCGGCCCGGGGAAAAGTTGCCATTGCGGGTGAGAGCGAGATTTTCCGACGGCAGCGAAAAGTATGCGCTGAGCAATGTTGAATGGCAGACGAGCGATGGCCGAGTCGCAGCGATCAATAGCCGTGGCGAGCTGGAAGCGCTGAGCGTGGGCCGCGTCGAGATTCGTGCCCGCGCTGAAGGTGTCGCGAGCGCCCCGGTTTCGATAAGAGTTGCCGAAGCGCCAAAGCCGCTGGAGCCGATCCAACCAAAGCTTCCCGAGATGACTTTACGGCCGAAGGAGCCGCAGCAATATCTTGATTTAGAATCGTTGCGCGCGCGTGTCGCGCCCTATCTGAGCCGCGCGAAAAGCTACCGCGCGCAAGGCAACTACGCCGGCGCCCTAGGTGAATTGGAACGCGCCCGCGCGCTCGACCCGTCGAACGCAGAAGTTCGCCAAGAAATCGATCAAACGCGCAAGGCCTGCAACGCCGAGCGCAGTCTAGGGTATAACGTGAATTGTGGGTGAAGGTTTGATCTGCAAGCGTGCCGCACAAGTGGATGGATATGGCGCAAAAAAGCAGATGCTTCGCTTCGCTCAGCATGACACCTGGTTAGCAGTTCCTGAAACACCGCCGGAGTAGTTCTGACGGATTCCCCCCTTTGACAAAGGGGGGCAGGGGGGATTTTCCAAAGAGGGGAGACGCAGAGCCAAAGAGCGCAGCGACAAAACTAACGCCGGCCGCGCTGCTCGTCGCGTTGGGCGCGCTCGGGCTCTTCGGTCATCTGGTAACCGACGGTTTCAGCGGTGGCGACGATGGCGTCCCAGTTTAACTGACGGGCGCCTAAGAGCGATTGGCTTTCCTGGATTTTGCCGCGAATGTCCCCGCCGGGATCCCAGAAGCGGCCCTGTATCGAATTGGCCCGTATATAGTTCAAGAACTCGCTCAGGCCCGTAAGGGCGCTGCGCAATTCCTTGGCAGCTTGGTTAAGCTGATCGTCGCTAGCTCGGTTGCGCCGGTTTAGTTCAACGCGGATTTTTCTGATCTCGTCGAGCAGCGCGCCATCGGCGCCAAGGTTTCTTAGCTGAGTCTCGGTTTCACGGCTCAAGTCAAAAGCGACGCCACGGTCGCGCGCCAAAGTGGCAACACGCCTGGGGTCGACGCCTTCTTTGAGCGCGAAGGTGACTTCTTGTAGCGAGAACGGGTTGCGCGTTGCCGGCGGCGGCACGCTTGAACCGGGCGCGCGGACGAGCGTCAAGCCGCGATAGAGCCGCGCCACATGCTCGTCGTTAAATTGCAGCAACGGACGATCGAAAGCGGCACGCGCCTCGGCGTATCGTCCCGAGTTGTAGTGGGCCCGGCCAACATAAGTCCAAACGCTTTCGCGCAGCGGCCCAGAGTAGGTCGAGTAGCCGCTATCGACGGCGGTAACTCGATTGAAATAGGTTAACGCGTTCTCTGGCTCAGCGCGCGATAGGGCTTGGCGTCCAAGTTGAAAGTCGCCCTGATTGCCAAGCGAAGTGCAGCCGGCGAAAAACAGGAAACCGATCAGTAAACGCAGGTGCTTCACGAGATCTATCGGGGCTAATACTTGCCCAGCGCTTGGATTAATTTCTGCGCGCCCGCCGTCGGTTTAACATCGCCGGCAAGTATGTCTCTGGCGAAAACGCGCTTGCCGTAGTATTGCTCGTTGGCGTCGTTGCGTGTGCCGATGACGGTGCCTTCCAATGAAAGACCGGCGAACAAGCCTTGGCTGCGGCTGTAGGTGTAAACGGCCGCGTTGATTGTGAGTCCCGCTTCCGCAGAACGGCCGACTGGTCCGGCCGCAGCGCTTAAGTTGCCGCCGAGGGTCACGTTACTATCGTAGGAAAAGGCTTTGACGGCCTCGTGGGTGTTGAGCACCAGGACAAATTCGGTGACTTGTGCTCCTGCTTGAAAGCCAAAACCGATACCGCCGGTGCCGATGGCCGAGGGTGCGCTCCAGCCTTTTTCCGCGCGCGCGATTACGAGACCCGTGCCGCCGCGCACGCTGCCGATGAATCCCGCTTTGGTCACCGTGAGAATCGCCAATCCTTTGGCTTCGCGCAGAACCGCGCGTGGGATGGCTTGTTCGGGAATTTCTTGGAAGCGCTGAATGATCGTGACGGCTTGATCGATGTCGTCCTGCAAAGTGGCTTGCGCGGAAGAGGCGATGAGACACACTAGGCATGAAGCCACGATCCATGAAAAAACTTGCTTTCTCATAGTGGTCCTCCGTTGTTGTGATGCGAGTGCCGGGCGGAAAGGATTCACACCTAAAGACGATAACTCGCAGCGGTGAGTGAAGCAAACAAGTGAGCCGCCATACGGCTACCACCGGCCGTGCCAGTGGCCTATTGGCTAAACGCTGTCAGAGTACTCGTTAAGAAGCGCGGGCACGAGCGACCGAGAAAGACGGTTAACGATTTCGTCGCGAAAGGGCGTTATCCAATCCCATACAAGCGCGCCGGATTTTTCTCCAAGATACTCACCTTCGCCGATTCACTAATATCCGTGCGCTTCTGCAAAATCCCCGCGGCGCAGCGGTCTCTGTCGCCGTGCGGCATGTCGCTGCCGAAGATCACCTGGCCTTCGCCGACGAGATTGAGCACGTGGGGCAGGATTTCGTCTTCGACCTCGGTGCTGAAAAAAATATTTCCCTGTTTGATGTATTCCATCACGGGCAGTTTTTGGATCGGCGTGGTTTGGGGCAGGAATTTTCTCAGCGTCGAGCCCTGGTTCTTAAAGCGGTGATGGATTCTTTCCAACATAAACGGCACCCACTGGCAGCCGGCTTCCAAAAACACCACGCGTAGATTGGGAAAACGGTCGAGCACGCCGCCGCTGACCAGCGCCGTGATGGCCATGAGCAGCGGGACATGAAAGGCGATGACGCCGGACGGATAGATGTGCGAGTAGAGATTATTTACCGAAGGGCAAGACCAGCCGACATGAACGCCGAGCGCTAAGTTGTTTTCACAAAGCGCGGCATAGAACGGATCGAGCCGCGGGTGATCGAGCATGTCGTCGCCGGCGGTGCCGAGCACCATGACGGAGACGGCGCCGAGCTTTTTTGCCTCGTGCACCTGCTTGACCGCGCCGGCGACGTCGTCGAGGTTGACCACGGCGGCCCATTTGATGCGCCGCTCGCCGGAGAGGCGCTCGCCCATCCAGCGGTTGTAAGAAGATGTGATGGCGGTGGCCAGCGGCACGTTCTTGGTTAACGGATAGGCGAGAAACAAGGTCGTGTAGATCACCTGAATGGCGATGCCCTCTTCGTCCATCAACATTAACCGCGCCGGGACATCGTCCAGCTCCATGTTGGCGATGCTTTCTTTCTTGCCGAGGCTGTGAGCAGCGAGCTGGCCGTTCACATTAGTCGGCGTGCCAAGATTGTTGCAGCCCGGCCCGACCCGGCGCGGGTAGAGCTGCTCGTCGATGACCCAGTAGGCCATACCGTCGACACCTGTCACCCGCGGCCGCAGGTCGCGAAACGCTGGGTCTAAATATTTATCGCTGAATGTGTTGACGTTCTCTTCGACGTGGCCGTCGGCATCGATGACGCGCATGGTTTGGTCCTCCCGATTGGCTTACAGCTATGCCTCGCTTGGCCGTCTTGTCAAGGTTGCTGCGATAAGTGCAGGCGAGCTGCCTCAGTGGGAGATTTAGCGTTGCAGCTCAGGGTTGTTTGAAATATCTAGGTAGGGACGAGGAGGAGAGCCGATACCATGAGACACCTATCTTCTCTCTATTTCGGGGCGATGGTTTGGATAGTGATTCTTGCACCTGCATATTCACAGCTGCCAACAAAACCCCCGGAGTTTCAACCGGTGCAGCCAATCCAGCCACCGAAGTTGCCGCCAAATGCGGTCCCGCAGATCCCCGTGAGGTTGGGCGCTGATCTTGTCGTGGAAACGATAGAAATCCTCGTGTCCAATCCTGGAGATAATCCTGCGTTCGCGACCGGGCGGCCGATATATACTCACAGCAGTGTGAATATAAGACCGATTTTCAAAAACATTGGAACGACCACAGCAAACATTGAAGACGTCTCTTGGGCGCTCACCGGTGGTCCGACGATACCTCAGGGAACCCTTTACGGAAGGACCTTTGGTGGTCGCTTGAGGGGCGCCCTTGCGCCGAACGCAACCACGACCGGTTCGTTGGGATATTTCGGCCCAGGCCAGGTGGCTGCTGGCACATACACTATCAATGTCACTGTCGACTCTGCCAATCGGGTGGTCGAGCTGTCGGAGATCAATAATGTGACGAGTGTATCTCTAACGGTGTTGCCCTCGAATCTCTACACTGGCCAGGCTGATCTGCGGTTTGGGACAGTCTCTGTGACCGAAGACACATCGAATCCATATTCGTTGAAGCGTAACTACGTCGTTGACGCAACTGTGATTAACGCAGGAACATTTCCCGCCTACCTTCATGGCAATGGCGTGATTCGGGCAGAAAAAAATCTAACAACAAGTCATAGTGAGGGCTACTTTGTTTCACTCTTTCCTAACCAGACCAAAACGATTCGTTTCAGCGCGTCCGTGGACTACGGAGCGACGCTCACTGAAACGCTCACCACGGATTCCATGCAATTAGTCGCGGAAAGCGACGAGACCAACAATAGCTACACACTGACCATTGCTGCACCGCCGCGGCCGATAAGCGCAATCGGCGATTTGGTGATCACGGACGCCTATTTCGAATACTTTCCTAACCCTAATCGTTTCTACTTTTTGAAAGTAACCCTACGAAATCACGGTCCTGGCACGGTGACCATTTGCGACCACTACTCTTGGGTCACAAAGAATGCTCCCGAAGGACTAGGCTGGGTTGCGAACGCACCGCAACATCCCGTGCAGCTCGGGCCGGGTCAGAGCTATACACCGTCTACCAGCGCTCGACAGAGTTTGTCTCAGGGTGCATTTTCTCTAACCCTCGAAGCCAACCCTAATCGGACCATTCCAGAGAGGCACTACACTAATAACAGCTACACTTTTACGGTAAGGATTCCGGAAGACGTGAGAACCAGCCCATGATTTGTCATGTGCACCAGGATTTGCCAACCATAGCCTTCCAAGAGAGAGACCGATGAAGATCCGCAAACATCCGTTCTTTTATCGATGCGGTGTTGGGCTCGCGACCGTGAGCGCGGCGGTGGTATTGGCAATGGCCGCCAGTGCCGCGAGCATAGCGAGAGCACAGACACCGGCGGTGGGCGGCGGCCAACTTGAGATTTCAGTTACCGACACTGGCGCACTAGTTCCCGGTGCTACGGTGTGTGTTGGGATTAACCAGGATCTCAACTTGTATGCTCAGGGCGGAACCGACGCGCAGGGACGGTTGAGAATTAGCCCGATGCCGCCACTGCCATTTGTCATCACGGCGCATCAAGGGGAGCGCGCGGTGCAGGTGTGGCGCAGCGAATCGGCGCCGGAGGTTTCTTTCTTGCCCCTGGCGGCCCCGCTCGGCACCTCGACGGCGCGCTGCCCGAAGACCATTGCAGCAGGCCCGAATCGCAAGCTCGGCGGCGACATCAAATTTGAGGGTGGCGTAGGCTTTCCGACGGCCGGTGTGAGCAATCCGTTCAGACGCCCCGAGTTTTGCTTCGGTGCAGCCGGCGTGGCCTGCGGCCAAGTGCCGCCAGGTATTCCTGTCACCGCGGCATGCGCGGCCGGCCGGTGCACGGTCAACGGCGGCAGTTGGGACCACGATACTTGCTGTCATGCCAACCCCGGAGGCTATGCGTGCGATGGCGCCGGTTCCTTTGGCGCCAGCTCAACTTGCCGTGCGTCGTGGGACAAGGCGGTGCGGCTTACCACCAAGGGCCTGAGCTGGATTCGCTCCGTGGATTTCTCACGCGCAAACTCCAGCGGCACGGTGGAACACGACAAGTACTGCGCACCAAGGGATGCCCTGGTCCCGCCGGGGGATGCGCCAAAGTGCTGCTCGCGAAGCACGCGCGCCCTGACGCTGGTGGAGCAGGGGATCGCTACGGCAAAAGGGGAAACGTTGCTGGCCTGCCGGTGAGCGACTTCACCGCTAGAACTCCCAAGGACGCTAAAACCAAATATCGCTTTGGCGATCCACGATTGCGCCGAATCTATTGCGCCACCAGCGCCTGACAAGGCGCATAGCGGCGTTCCACTTCATAATTCACTTGGATGGAGAGCTGATTCGACCCCGGTGCCACCGTCCACTGTGGCATGGTCGACGGCGCGACTCGTGTTCCTGGCGTGACGGCGCGGGCAAGTTTGGCGCGACCGGAGGGCTCAGTGAAAGTCAGGCCGCGCCAGACCAGATAGTTGCCACCGCAGGACGGCGCCGCTTCGCCCATGTAGTCGTTGGTGCTGGGCGTGCCGGTGATGACAGCAGCCTGCGTGGCAATGGACGCGGGCAGCGTCACCGTTTGATTTTCACTGAGCACGGCGGACGGGAAGGTGACGTTGAGATCGACCGTACCGCTGGCACCGTAGGGATTGAACAAACGCACCCGGATGACGCCGGAGCCTTCGAGATTCAAAACTTTGACTCCACATTGTGTTGCGCTGGGGCAGTGATCGTTGGTGCTACCTAGTTGCCCATTGGATCGGAGGCCGTCGAGACACAACACTCTTAGCCCGCTCGGGTAGGTGCATTCAGCGCGGGTTTCGCGGGTGAGGGACGGACTGAGGTTGTCGCGAGTATCGAAGTTTGTCGCTTGCAACGTATATGTCTGGGCCGAAACCAAAGTATTGGGTGTTGTGGTACTTGTTGCTTGACTTACTTGTGTAAGACTGGGTGCCTTGCAGGCTCTGGTTCCACGCAATTGAAAGTTGATGCCCCGTTTTCCCGCTGAGGCGTCGCTCGCGAACACCGATACGTCGGCAAAAAGGAAACCCAGATCGTAACTGCGGTTCCATTGGGACAATACTACTCTCAACAGTCTCGAGGATGAGCCGGCCGGGTTGAGAGTAGACGGAGGAGGCGGCGGTGGCGGGTTGGGTTGGCCGTTGAGGTCCACAAGCTCCAACGCGAGCCCCGTTGCCGATCCGGTGTAGTTCCAGGCAATTGGCGCATAGCCGCCCTTGGAGTCGAAACGAAGCGATTGCACTCCACAGGTTTGCACATCCGGAAGGTAGAACGGTCCGCTGCCCGACGGCTGCATGGTTACACTAAGTGGTTCGGCGAATAATTTGGGTGGGTTAATGGGTGGCACTTTGAGATCCGGCATCGTTAGTCCTGTCGGCGTCGGTATGCCGGGAGCTTTTTGGCCGGGATCTGGGCGGTGGCTGCTGCTGGAATGATCATCGCCAAACAGGCTGCGGCGATAAGTTCCACCAATCTTATCGGTCGCCAAAGAGCCGAGGTAATTTTGCCCACGGGAGCCATTCTAAGTGCAAGAACGGGACGCGAAGAAGTTGTTCATTATTGCCTCACCGGATGAGATGCGTTTGGACCGACTGTTGGCGTGACAAGTGCCGTACGGAGTATCTTACCGACAGCGCTCTTGGGCAGAGTATCGACGAATTCTATTTTATGCGGCATTTTGTACGGCGCGATCTGACCGAGCAGCATGGCACGAATTCTTTCGACTAATTCGTTGGACTGACTTTGACCCTCGGCCAGCACTACCACAGCGCGAATCTTGTTGCCAATTTCTGCGTCGGGTTCGGCAACCACGGCGGCCTCAATAATCGCCGGATGTTTCTGTAGCGCATTTTCGATTTCTGTCGGCGAGATAAAAATGCCCCGGCTTTTGAAGCAGTCGTCGCGCCGGCCGGCGATCAAGAAATAGCCTTCAATGTCTTGATAGGCGAGATCGCCGGTGAAGTACCAGCCGTTGCGCACGACGGCGTCCGTGCGCTCCTGGTCTTTGTAGTAGCCAAGGAACAAGCCTGGGTCTTGTGTCGAAATGGCGAATTGGCCTAGCTCGCCCTTTGGAACCGGATTGAAATCGTCGTCGAGAATGGCGACGCCGACTCCGGGCAAGGGTTTGCCTACCGACCCCGGTTTCACTGGATCACGAACGCCATTCCCTATGACGAGTTGATACTCCGACACGCCGTAGTGCTCGTAGAGCTCGCTGCCGACGCGCTGATTCCATTCCGTATAAGTCGCTGCACGCAGCGCTTCGCCGGTGGAGTGAGCGCAGCGCAGGCTGGTGAGGTCGTGTTGTTTCTCGAAATCCGGCGTCGCCAGCAGGCGGCGATAAACCGTTGCGACTGAGTGAAGCACGGTGATCCGATGTTTTGCGATGGCGGCGAGAATATTTTCCGGCGTCGCACGGTCGGAAAGAATCGCACCGGTGACGCCGTTGCGTAGTGGAAAAAGTAAATTGTGACCCAGCGCGCTGATGAAACTCCACTCGCCAGTGGCGAGCACAACGTCATTGTCTTGCGGCGGCAAACGGTAACGATTGAGATCGCCAAGGGCGACGATCCAACGATGGGCGTGGACGATGCCCTTGGGTTTGCCGGTGGTGCCGGAGGTGTAGACGATGAACGCGGGCTCGTCCGACGCGGTCTCGGCGCTTGGCGGCGTGCTCGCATTATTCTTCGCCAACGAGTGGAACGCGATCTCATCCGCCAAGCTTTCACCGGCACAAACGACCTGGTTGAATAACTTTGCGGCGCGCAGCTCGCGAACGGCGCCAGCGCGCGACGCTTCGGTGAAAACTAGCTTAGGCTGAGTTTGCTCCAGCACGCTGTGCAATTCGCTGGCCGTGAGCAGGGAGTTTACCAGCACGGGAATAACCCCGAGCCGTACCGAGGCGAGAAACGCCACGGCGAATTCGATCGAGTTGCCCATCTTGATCAGCGCCAGATCGCCCTGGCGCAAGCCGAGATCGATTAAGCTCGCCGACAGAGCTTTGACTTGGTGGTGCAAAGATTCGTAGGTTGTCGTGCCCTGCTCGCCGATCAGCGCGGCGCGCCCGCCGCACCCACGGGCAATCGATGCGTCGAGCACTTCGCGCGCTATATTGAGTTTGGCCGGCGCGCTGCGGTAGCCCGGCCAGGGTGGGGTCGGTTCGCTCATTTCTTTGTTTGCTTTGTGCCGGGAGTAGACGGAAATGGCCAGTTCTCACCGTAGGGGTCGGTGTAGTGTGGCGTTCGCTTCTCGACGAAGGCGCGCATGCCTTCCTGACAATCTTTGGTGCGTGTGATCTCCAGCACCGCTTCGAGCTCCTGCTGGTAGCCTTCGTCGGTGCGGTTGAAGTTCCAATACATTTTCACCAAGCGCTTGGCGTGGCGCACGGAGAGATAAGGGTTGGCGGCAATTTTGCCCGCGAGCTTGAAGGCCGTGTTCATCAGCTCGTCATGGGGAACGACCTCTTCGACGAGGCCGATGCGTTCGGCTTCTTTCGCGTCGATGATTTCACCCATGAGAATCAGCCGCATGGCGCGGCCGATGCCGACCAACTTAGGCAGATTGCGCGAGCCGCCGCTCTCGGGCACGAAGCCGGCGGGCACGGCGACCTCCCCGAAACGGGCGCGCTCGGAAGCGATGCGCATGTCGCACAGCGTGCACATCTCCAGGCCGACACCGACGGCGGCGCCGTTGACGGCGGCAATTGTCACCTGGGGCAAGTCTTCGAGCTTGCGCATGGCGCTTTGCAAGACTTTATGGCGCAGGTCGTTGAAGAAATATTCCGCCAGCTCTTTGTAGGGACCGGTGATACCCATGGAGCCTTCGAAGGCGCCGAGCACGTCGCCTTCCGATTTCAAATCGCCGCCGGCGCAAAAGCCGCGCCCCTCGCCGGTTAGAATCACGACTTTGACGATCGAGTTGCGCGCGATCTCGTTGCACAGCGCGTCCAACTCCAGGCGCATAAGCGGGTCCACCGCGTTCATCCGCTCGGGGCGGTTGAGGGTGATGACACCAATCGACGGCTCACCGGGCTTCTGCGGGTTGTCGTGGGTCGTCCATTTGAGGGCTTTGTAGTCCATGAGGGCTCCTAAGAGACTATCTCACCACGAAGTGACACGAAGAGCGCGAAGGTAGGACAAGGAAAAGTATCACCAATCTTTTCCGAACTTCGTGTCTTCGTGGTGAATCGTTACTTCTCTTTTTGCTGGCCGTAATACGAAGTATTCACCGCCACTTCGTCCGTGCTTTTGCGCTCGCGGGCGATTTTCTCACCCGTCTTCCAAAATTCGCCGATCACCGCGAGCTTGGCTTCTTCGTCGAGCTCCGGGTTCCAGTCGCCGAGCGAGTAGCCGTGCCAGGGGGCTTCCGGTTCGAGCTTGGGCAACTCCAGCCGCTCCCACAGTTTTCGGGCGCGTTCCATGTATTCTTTCTTGGGCAAAGAGATCGGCGGGAAGGTTTCGCGCAGCGTCGCGTTCCACAGCAGGCAGGAATCGTCCGCTCCACCGCGCTCGTCATGGCGCGGCGCATGGCCGATATCCGTTCCGCGGATAATCTGCACGTCACGGTGCGGCTGCGAGCGATAGCCCAGCGCCCAGAAAACCGCGTCGAGGTTGTCCGGGTCGATATCCTCGTCGACGCCGATGACGATCTTCGACATCGACGGCCGAAAGGTCACCGCCCCCATGAGCGCGCGCCAGACCTCGGCTTGGGTCGGCTTGCGCATTTGAATGATCGTCAATTTCTGCGTCGCCGTGAGCGGCTCGTGCAGTAATACGCGCGTGACGCACTTGATGCCGAGCACGTTTCTCAAGTGATCGAGGTATAGCGGCTCGTAGGCCATTTTCTTGATCACGCTCGACTCCGACGGCGTCACCTGGCTGATGATCGAGCAGAGTATCGCTTTTTTGCGCCGCGTGATCGCGGTCACTTCCATGTAGGGATTGTATTCTTTGGGATTGACATGGCCGTGGGATTCGCCGAAGGGCGCTTCGGGTTCGAGAAACTCCGTCGACACGTAGCCTTCAATTATTATTTCTGCGTCCGCCGGCACCATCAGCGGCACGGTCTTGGCTTTGACGACGCGGATCGGCGCTTTGACCAAACCGCCGGCGACGGCGAATTCGTCGACGTCGTAATTCAATTTTTGCGCGGCGACGTAGGAGATCGCCGGCACACCGCCGATGCAGAGCGCCGCTGGCATCTTTTCTTTGCGCGCACGATATTTTTCCCAATGCACGTAGATGCCCTGGCCCAATTCCAACGATGGATTGCAGCCAACCCGGTCGCGTGCCTTGATCATGGCGCGGTAGGTGCCGATGTTGTGGATGCCGTTCTCCGGGTCCTTGGTAATGTAGTGCGCCGCGCTGATATAAGGCGCGTTGTCCCAACCGGGCGTAGAGATTGGCACCGGGATGGCGTCGAGTCCCTGCCCGGGCAGCTGCAACTGTTCTCCTGCATGGACGATCTCATGCACCGGCGCCGCTTCGGACGCTATTTCCACCGGCGCGATCGGATTGGCTTTCGCCTCGGCCCACAGTTGATTGACCTTGGCCGGATCGGTGCCAAGGCCGATGCCGTAGATGCGCCGGTTGGCGGCGAGAATGCCGATGGCGACCGGGATGTCGTAGGACTTGCCCTGCGCGTCAACTGGTTTTTCGAAGAGAAATGCCCTGCGGTCCTGCTCTTTGATGCCGCCGCGAAATTGCCAGCGCACCAGCGGATGCATCTCCTGATCTTTGCACACCGGGTCTTGGATGCGGATTAGCAAGCCCTCGCGCTCGAGGGCAGCTAGATGATCGTGTAGGTCCGGGTACTCTCGGCGTGGGATCGCCAGATCTTTCGTGGCCATGTGGCGTTTCCTTGAGATAATGATTCACCACGAAGACACGAAGGTCGGAAAAGAAAAATTTTCTTTCGGTCCCTTTGCGCTCTTGGTGTCTGCGTTGTGTGATGCCTATACGAGCCCGATCTTATAACACCCACGCCGGCGCGGTAAAGACGATCCGCGGCGACCTTTGCTTGTGGATCACCGGCAGCTCTGTTACAGACAAGGGATTCTCGTCATGCGCTTTTCTCCCACACCCTGGCTCATCGCGGCAATTGCTTTCGTAGTTCTCGGATTTTCCCGTGGATTGCATTCGGCTTTTGGCGTTTTCAACGTTGCGCTGCTTGACACCTTCGGCTGGAGCCGCGGCGCCACGGCGGGGATTTTTTCCGTGGTTTTGGCGGTGGACGCTCTGCTATCGCCGGTGGCGGGCCATCTGCTCGATCGCTTTGGCGTCAAGCGCATCACCATCGCCGGTTGCCTGACGTTGGTTATCGGCCTTTATCTTAGCAGCCATGTGACGGCGTTGTGGCAGCTCTACATCTGCTTTGGGATTATTCTTTCGATCGGCTTCACCTTTACCGGCATGGTGCCGCATGTGTTTCTAATCTCCGAATGGTTTTCGACGAAGCGCGCATCGGCCATTGGCGTGGTCTATGCCGGCAGCGGCGTGGGCATCATGATTCTGGCGCCGCTCAGTGAATGGCTGATCGCTAACTATGGCTGGGCACGAACTTTTGAGACTTACGCCGTCGTCGTGCTGATCGCGCTGGTGCCGGTGGTGTGGTTTTCCTATCGGAGCGGTCCGCACAGCCATCGTGGCGCGCATGCGGCCAAATACGCTGACGGCGGCAAACAATGGACCGCCAAGTTGGCGCTCCAGAGCTTGCAGTTTTGGCTGCTGTTCATCGCGCGCATCGGCGCCGCGTCGGGCACGACCGTGATCGTCACCCATCAGGTCGCGCACGTGGCCGATGTTGGCTTTAGTAAATTTGTCGCCGCGTCGGTTTTCGGACTGGCTGGTATCACCAGCAGTTTTGGCCGGGTCATCTTTGGTTTCATCGCCGATCGCTTGACCAAGCAGGCAGCGTACACGCTCAACATCGCCATGACGGTGGTCGGCGTCGGCGCGCTGATGATCTTGAGCAACCCCAGCCAGGTCTGGCTGCTTTACGTCTATGTAATTTTCTTCGGCATCGGCTTCGGCTCGCGCGCGGTGATCTTTTCTTCATTGACCGCCGATATTTTCTCCGGCAAAGGCTTCGGCTCGATTCTCGGCTACTCGACAGTGGCGGTGGGCGTCGGCGGCGCGTTGGGCTCTTATTTCGGCGGCGTGTTTCACGACTGGACCGGCAGCTACACGATGTCGTTTACCCTGTCGACGCTGCTGCTGGCGATTTCCGACGTGTGCATCTGGCTCGCCGCCGTGCCGGCCGTTTCGGCCTACGACAAGCGGTTGTGGGGCGAGGCGCGCTGACACGCTTTCGAGAAAAGGCGAGGATAGAGCATTATAGAGGATGGCTAAGAGGGGGAACGCGGTTGTCCATCTTCCCTTCTTTCCTTGAGCCCTTTCGGCAAACTTGCTACTTTTTTACATTCACGTATGGATGCTCGGCTGCGAGAGGGCATTGCTCTGTTCAATGCCCAGAAATTTTTTGAGTGCCACGAGGTTTTGGAGACGTTTTACCAAGAAACCGAGGTGGCACAGAAGCCGTTTCTCGAAGGGTTGGTGCAACTCGCCGCGGCGTTTAGGATGTTTGTCGATTTCGGTGAGGTCAAAGGGCCGGTGCGCATGGTGCGCCAGGCGCTGATCCGCTTCGAGGAATACCAGCCGAATTTTCTCCAAGTGAAAGTCAAAGAGTTGAGCGAGTCATTGAATCTGTGGGCGCAAGCCGTGGAAAAGGGCGGCGCGGCTGAGATTCCGAAGATTGCGCTGCAGCGTTTTAGTTTCTTCTCATGAGCGAGACTGTTAGCAGCAAACTCGAAAAGTTTTTGGCTGGCAATTGGACCGGCGCCAAGCGCATCCAAGGCGTTCAGGGCGGTGCGCGCGCCTATCTGCTGTCGCTGGCCGCAGCGCAAGCGCGCCGCCCTGTCGTTGTCGTTGCCGCTTCAGCGCAGACAGCGGAAAATCTCTACGGCGACCTGGGGTTTTTCCTCGGCGAAGAGCGCAGCGCGCCGCTGCAAAAACGGCTGCACCTGTTTCCGTCCTGGGAAGTTTTGCCATTCGAAAATCTCTCGCCGCACCCGGAAAATCTCGCCGGCCGTTTAGAAGGTCTCTACAAGCTGGTCGAAGAGCCGGCACCGATCATTGTCGCCACACCGGCGGCGCTGATGCAGAAAGTCGTGCCCAAAGAGGCGCTGAAAAAAGCCTATCTCTATCTTGTTGCAGGTCAGGAGCTCGGACGGGAGAGCCTGCTCGAACATCTCGTGCAATGGGGTTTTCAAAATGTGCCGCTGGTGGAGGAGCGCGGCGATTTCAGCGTGCGCGGCGGTATCGTCGATATTTTCTCGCCGGGCTACGGCCGGCCGCTGCGCTTGGAGTTTAACGGCGATGTGCTCGAATCTATCCGTCAGTTCAACCCGTCCAATCAGCGCTCCGAGCAACCGCAGGAAGATGCACTGCTTCTGCCGATCAAAGAGTTCTCGCTGAAGCGCGCAGGCGTTGAAAACGTCATTCGCACCCTCGATCAGCGCGCCAACGAGCTTGATATCGAGCGCAAAGAAAAGAATAGCCTGCTCGATTCTCTGCGCGAGGGGATTCCGTTTCCCGGTGTGGAGTTTTTGGTGCCTTATTTTTATGAGTCACTGGTGCCGGTCTTCAGTTACTTCCCGGCCGACACATTGATCTGGCTCGACAGCGCGGATCGCGTCGAAGCGGAAGTCGAGCGCTTTGGCCAGCTTGCCTGGGCGCGGCAAAAGAGCGCCAAAGAAGAGCGGCGCTTAGTGGCGCCGGTGGAAGCGCTTTATTTGAACGAACATGAATGGCGCGACGCTTTGGCGCCGTTTTCCATTGTTCAGGGCGAAGCTCTGACGATTTTGGCGGCGAGCGAGCAGGCGTTGGCGACCACTCTCACGGTCGAATCGTTTCTCACCGCCGACATCCGCCACGAGACGGCGCTGCAGGGAAAAGACCCGACCCTGGCGCCGCTGCTGGAGCGGCTCAAGGGGTGGCAGAACGAGCGGGTTTTCTTTGTGGCGCCGACCAAGGGCGATGCCACACGGTTGCGCGAGCTATTGGCCAGTTACGATTTGCAACTGTCGATTGCTGAAAATGGCGTGGCCGGACTGCTCAGTGAGTCTGGGCCGGCGCGGGCGATCGTGCGCGGTTATTTGAATCAAGGTTTTCGCCTGCCCGAAGCACAGCTGGTCTTACTCACCTTCGATGAGATTTTCGGCACGCGCAAACGACAGCCGACGCAGACGAAATCGCAGCCGAGCCATTTTCTCACGACGCTGAGCGAACTGAAGCAGGACGACTACGTCGTGCATCTCGACCACGGCATCGGCGTCTACCGCGGCTTGAAATTCATGACCGTAGCCGGCATCGCCGGTGAGTTTTTGCACCTGGAATATGACGGCGGCGACCGGCTTTATTTGCCGGTCGACCGCATCAACATGGTGCAGAAATACATCGGCGGCGACGGCGCTCAGCCAGCTTTGGACAAGCTCGGCGGCACGAGTTGGGAAAAAGTCAAAGCCAAGGCGCGCAAATCAATTTTTGCGATGGCGGAAGAATTGGTCCAGCTCTACGCCGTGCGCGAAGCACGCGCCGGCAACGGCTTCTCTCCGCCCGATAACATGTACAAAGAATTCGAAGCCGCGTTCGAGTACGAGGAAACGCCGGACCAGCAGCGCGCCATCGACGAGACGCTCGCCGACATGCAGCGTAAGAAACCGATGGACCGGCTGGTCTGCGGCGACGTCGGCTATGGCAAAACCGAAGTGGCCATGCGCGCGGCGTTTCTCGCCGTCGAGGGCGGCAAGCAAGTCGCCGTGTTGGCGCCGACGACGATCTTGGCGCAGCAGCACTTGCAAACCTTTCGGCAACGCTTTCGCAACCATCCGATCCGCGTCGAGATGGTCAGCCGGTTTCTGACGACCAAAGAGATTCAACAGGTGCTCGCCGATGTCACCAAGGGCGCGGTCGATGTGGCGATCGGCACGCATAGACTGCTGCAGAAAGATGTCGAGTTTAAAGATTTGGGGTTGGTGATCGTCGACGAAGAGCACCGCTTTGGCGTGGTGCACAAAGAGCGGCTGAAAAAGATGCGCGAGTTGGTGGATGTCGTGAGCCTGACGGCGACGCCGATCCCGCGCACGTTGCATATGTCGCTGATCGGCATTCGCGATTTGAGCATCATCGAAACCCCGCCGGTGGACCGGCTGGCGATCCAGACCTACGTGACACGCTACGACGAGCGGGTGATTCGCGACGCCATCCTGCGCGAGCTGCAACGCGGCGGCCAAGTGTTTTTTCTGCATAACCGGGTTGAGACCATCGACCGCTTGGCGCTCAAACTTGCGGAGCTGATTCCCGAGGGCAAAATGGCGGTGGCGCACGGCCAGATGCGGCCCAAGGAATTAGAGAAAGTCATGCTTGATTTTCTCGAGAACAAGACCCAGGTGCTGGTCTGCTCGGCAATTATCGAATCTGGTCTCGATTTCGCCAACGCCAACACGATCATCATCAACCGCGCCGACCGTTTTGGTTTGGCGCAGCTCTACCAGCTGCGCGGCCGAGTCGGCCGGTCGCATCGGCACGCCTTTGCGTATCTGCTGATCCCCGGCGAGCACGCAATCACGCCCGACGCCGAACGGCGCTTGCGCGCGCTCCAAGAAGTGGACGGCCTGGGCGGCGGCTTCAAGTTGGCGATGCACGATTTGGAAATCCGCGGCGCCGGCAACTTGCTCGGCGATCAACAGTCGGGCCAGATCACAGCGGTGGGTTTCGAGCTCTACACTGAGATGATGGAGAAGGCGGTGGCGGAGTTGAAGGGCGAAAACGTCGCGCCGGAAGTCGACCCGGAGATCAAGCTGGGCATCTCTGCCTATTTTCCCGATCAATACATTCCCGACGCCAATCAACGGTTGATCTTTTATAAACGCTTGGCGAGCGTAAGCGGCGCCGACGAGCTTGACGAGCTGAAAGAAGAAATCCAAGACCGCTTCGGCCCCTACGGCGAGCCGGTGGAGAATTTATTTCTCGTCATGAATCTGCGCCGGATTCTCAAAGATTACTTGGTCCAACAGATCAGTGTCTCCGACGGCAAGGTGTTTTTGCAATTTCACCCAGAGTCGCCGGTCAAGGTCGAGAAGCTTTTGGACTTGATGAAAAAGAACAAAGACAAGTACCGCCTGGTGCCCGACGGCCGTTTGGCGTTAACACCGCGATCGACCGATTGGCTTGCGGTGATCGATGAGGTGGGTGCGCTGCTGCGGGCGATCCAAGAGTTGCCGCAGGCGACTGCGGCGCCGGCGAGCCAACCATAGACGCCGGACGGCGTGCATGTCTAGCCCGCGGACTGTTCACGGTGTGGCGTCGATCGAGGTGAAACCCTTCCGGAGCAAAGGCAACAGGGCATCGGCTTGACGCCGCGATGTCGGGGCGACCGGCGGTCGCCCTCTTTTGCGCCTGACGGTGCGGGGGTCGAAGATGAATTGAATTGGCGGCGAACAAGACGAAAGTTTTGCGCCGACGCCTTCGATCCTCCAGGGTTCCACCTCGATCGCCAGGATCGTTGGTTGCCCAGAGACCTGCTAACCGATGTCGGAGAAATTGCGAAGAAAAAAGGCCCGCCGGCGTCTAACTGGAGATTAGCGGTATCTTTGCGAAGTGGTTGGTTTTTCTGGGCCTCTGTGCTAGCTCTAATTCACATTCAGCGGAAGGTTGAGAACTCTTTTCTATGCTGAAGCGCACTATTCATCGGGCTCGGTTCCTCCTGGTTTTGTTCCTTTTTTGGGGCTGGTCGGTTAACGCGCCGGCGGCGGTGATCGAACAGATCATCGCGGTCATTAACGGCGAGCCCTACACACTTTCCAACATTACTAATTTCGCCAAGACCAAAGTCGGGCGGTCCTTTCCAAGCGGCGATCTCAATCGGATCAACGACGCCGATCGCGATGTGCTCGAACAGTTTATCACCGATAAATTGTTGGAAGCCGAAACGCGCGAGGCCGGTATCAAGATTTCCGAAGAAGAGATCAATCAATATATCGAGCAGGTCAAGCGCAATAATCGGTTGTCGGAAGACGACTTCAAGACCGTGCTGAGTCGCGAAGGGCAGACACTGGCGGCCTATAAGCTTTCGGTCAAAAGCGAAATGGAAAAGAGCGAGCTGATCAATCGCCAAGTCAAGTCCAAGGTCAACATCACCAACGAGGACGTCGAACGTTACTACAAACTGAACTCGAAGAATTACCGCTCCGGCGATCGGGCGCGCATCCGCCATATTTTGTTCTCCGTGTCGGAGAAGGCTTCGGCGGACCAGGTGGCGGCAGCGAGCGCGCGCAGCAATGAAATTCTCCAGCGCATCCGAGGCGGCGAAGATTTCGGTCAATTGGCGCGCCAATATTCGGAGGGTGCGGGGCGCGCCGATGGCGGCGATATCGGTTGGGTAAACCGCGGCACGTTGCTGCCGGGACTCGAAGAAGTCGCGTTTCAAAAACTCGCGGTCGGGCAGGTGAGCGAACCGTTTCGCACCAGCATGGGGCTGCACATCGTCAAGCTGGAAGCTCGCGAGGCTGGGGCGACTTTGCCGCTGTCGACGGTGGCGCCCAAGATCAAAGACGATCTTTACGCCAAAGCTCTGGAAGAGCGTTTTGCTAAGTGGATGAAGAGCGACCTGCGCCGGCGGCACCGCGTCGATGTCAAATTGGCGGGGGTCGTGTTTCGGCCGGAAGAATCGAAGGAAGGCACCGTCGATTCGTTGATGACCAGAACGACGCGCACCGCGCCGCGGCGTGAGGATCGGTCCTTTTTTAGTTACCTCAATCCGATGACGTATATCTCGAAAGAAATTCCCTTCGAAGAAACCGATCCAAAGAGCCCGCTCTACGGCAAAAGCATCGTCACCTTATTTGGCATGCCGCTCTTTACCAAGGATAGCCACGATGATGTGCCGGACATTCTGAGCACGCCTACTGGCCGCAGCGGCGGCGCGGGGCTGGATCTGCCTGCTGGCAACGCGCCGGCAGGGCCGGCGACTTCGTCGTCGTCAAGCGGCGGCTTTTTCTCCGGACTGGTTGATTCGCTGAACCCGTTCTCATCGAAAAAGCCTTAGCGCTTGCCTCCACGTTCCCAAGCGTGGATAATTTCTCTGCGCAGTCTTTTTCTAAAATTCACCAGGAGCTTATTTTGCGAAAACCGATCGTTGCCATCACGATGGGCGACCCGGCCGGTATCGGTCCGGAAATCGTTTTGAAAGCCCTCGCTAATCCGGCGATCAAGAAAAACTGTTTGCCCTTGGTATTGGGCGACTGGGGTGTGTTACAGCGGACTAAAGTGCAAGCCAAATTGTTGACGAAGCTGCGGCACTGGCAAAAGGGCGACGCGCTTCTGCCGATGCTGAACAATAGTAGCGGTGTCGTCATGCCGCTGTCCGAGCTCAAGGCAGCGGAGTCGCGTCCCGCCAAACCGACCAAGGCGGCGGGCCATGCAGCGTACCGATATATTTACGAAGCGGCGCAGATGGTGCTGATGCGCTCGGCGGATGCGATGGCGACGGCGCCGATCAGCAAGCATAGTTTGATCGACGCGGGCTACGACTATCCGGGTCATACGGAGCTCTTAGCGGAGCTCGGCGGCACGCCCGAGTGCCGCATGATGCTGATCGGCGCTAAACTGCGGGTGGTGCCGGTGACCGGCCACATCGCGATGAGCGAGGTGCCACAGCAGCTCAATCGCGACGGAATTTTGACGACGTTGGAATTGACGCAGCGCAACTTAAAGAACGCTTTCGCCATCAAAAAGCCGCGTATCGCGGTGGCGGCGTTGAACCCGCACGCCGGCGAAAAAGGCATCTTTGGCGACGAGGAGATAAAAATCATCGCGCCGGCGGTGCAAGCGGCGAAGCGCAAAGGGATCGAAGCCCATGGCCCGCTGCCGGCGGATACTTTGTTTCACCACGCGGCGCGCGGCAAATATGACGCGGTCGTCTGCATGTATCACGACCAGGGGTTGATTCCGCTGAAGCTGCACCATTTCTACGGCGGTGTCGCCTATACGTTGGGACCGCCGTTTATTCGCACCTCGGTGGATCACGGCACGGCGTACGATATCGCCGGCAAGAACCGCGCCGACGAAACCAGCATGATCGAAGCGATTTTATTGGCGGCGCGTCTGGCGCGGCTCAGAATCAAGCGGAGGCAGTAGTGAAAGTTACAGCGGCGATTTTTCGCGAATACGACATCCGCGGTTTGGCGGAAAAAGAGTTCGACAAAGAGTTTGCCTTACAGCTCGGCAAAGTCCACGGCACGGCGATCGCCGCTAGAGGCGGCACGCGGGTTCCCGTGGGGCGCGATTGCCGCGCCACCTCCGATCCCTACGCCGAAGCGGTGATCGCCGGCTTGATGTCCGCGGGGTTGCACGTCTACGACATCGGTGTTTGCCCGACGCCGCTCATGTACTTTTCGCTGTTTCATCTCGACGTCGACGGCGGCATTCAGGTGACCGCCAGCCATAATCCGTCAGAGTACAACGGTTTCAAGATCTGCCTGGGCAAAGACACGCTCTATGGCGACGCTATCCAAGACATTCGCGCGCGCATGGAGCGCGACGAATTTAGCGCCAAGCCGGGCGGCAAGGTCGAGCGCTACGAGATTATTCCGCCCTACGAAAAGCACGTGTTGGCGGACATTCCCAAACTGGCGCGGCCGCTGAAAGTCGTCGTCGATGCCGGCAGCGGTGTCGGCGGGCCGGTGGCGCCGCCGATCTTTCGCAAGCTTGGATGCCAGGTTTGGGAGATCGCCTGCGACATGGACGGGCGCTTTCCGATTCATCATCCCGATCCGACGGTGCCGGAAAATTTGGAAATGCTGATTGAAAAAGTCCGCCATGAAAAAGCCGACCTCGGCATCGCCTACGACGGCGACGCCGATCGCATTGGCGCGGTGGACGAAAACGGCAACATTCTTTGGGGCGATGAGTTGTTGGTGTTGTTTTCGCGCGACGTGCTCAAACGCAATCCCAAAGCGGTGATCATCTCCGAAGTGAAATGCTCGCAGCGCTTGTACGACGACATCGCCAAGAACAACGGCGTGCCGATCATGTGGAAGGCGGGCCATTCGCTGCTCAAAGCCAAAATGAAAGAGACCCACGCGCTTTTGGCCGGCGAGATGAGCGGCCACATGTTTTTCAAAGAGCGCTATTTCGGCTACGACGACGCGGTCTATGCGTCGATGCGCTTATTGGAAATACTTGCCAACTCGGGCAAGCCGTTGTCGGCGCTGCTGGCGGATTTGCCGAAGGCCGTCAATACCCCTGAGCTGCGCGTCGACTGTCCCGACGATAAGAAATTCGCCATCGCCGCCAAGGCCACCGAATATTTTCGCCAACACTACGAAGTCGTCGACGTCGACGGCGTGCGCATGAAGTTTCCTGACGGTTGGGGGCTGATCCGCGCGTCCAATACCCAGCCGGCGTTGGTATTGCGCTTCGAAGCGAGCTCGCAGGCGAAGCTCAACGAATATCGCGCGCTGGTCGAGAATAAGTTGAAAGAGTTTAAGGCATAGAATTGGCGCAGGACTGCGGACGTCGATCGAGGCAAAACCCTTCCGGAGCGAAAGCGAAACGGCATCGCCTTGAAGCCGTTTGCGAAGGGGCGACCGAACGGTCGCCTCTGCCGCGCGTTAGGCACCGCAAACGTCAAACAATATCGTAAAGCGTAAAACCACTCCGCGAAATTTGCGCTGACGCCTTCGCTCCTACAGGGTTTCGCCTCGATCGACTCAAAGCGTTGAATCGAGGTAGGTTTGTGTCCTTATGTCCTCTAAGATCGTTATCCGCGGCGCACGGGTTCACAATCTCAAAAACATCGACCTGGAAATTCCCCGCGATCAGTTGGTAGTCATCACCGGCGTTTCGGGGTCGGGCAAGTCTTCTCTAGCTTTCGATACGCTCTACGCCGAGGGGCAGCGGCGCTATCTCGAAGCGCTCGCCGTCGATGCGCGGCAGTTTATCCATCAAATCGAGAGGCCGGATGTCGATACGATAGACGGCCTGTCGCCGGCCATCGCCATCGAGCAGAAAGCCGGCCGCTACTCGCCCCGTTCGACGGTCGGCACGATGAGCGAAATCTACGACTACCTGCGGTTGTTATTTGCGCGCGTCGGCCAGCCGAATTGCGTGCAGTGCGGTTGCGCTATCAAAGCCTATACAACCCAGCAGATCGTCGACGAGCTGATGTCATTGCCGGCGCAGACGCGACTGCAGCTTATGGCGCCGATTGCCATCGCCTCTGCAGGCGCGCGCCAAAAGATTTTGCGCGAGCTCGCGCGCAACGGTTTTGCCCGCGTGCGCATCGGCGCGCACGTGCATGAGCTGTCCGACGCGATGGAAGACGATGCCGGCGCCGATGCGCCGATGGACTTAATCGTCGACCGCATCGTGGTGCGCGAGGGCGTGGAGAAACGGCTGGCCGATTCCATCGAAGTCGCAGCCCGGGCCGGCGCGCAGATCGTCAAAGTTTCGGCGCAGTCGGCAAGCGGCGCAGAGCCGGCAAGCGATCTCGTTTTCAGCCAGAAATTCGCCTGCGTCGAATGCGGCAGCGCGTTGCCCGAGATTACGCCGACGCTGTTTTCTTTTAATAGCCCGAGCGGTGCTTGTTCCGGCTGCAGTGGCAGCGGCGTGAAGAGCAAAGCAGCGGGACGCAAAAATCCAGAGGCTGAAGCGACCTCGAACAGCCAACCCTGCACGGAATGTGAGGGCCGCCGTCTTAGAAAGGAAAGTCTCGCGATTAAAATGAGCGGGCGGAACATCGCCGAGGTGAGCGCTCTGCCGGTGGTCGAAGCGTTGGAATTTTTTCGGAATCTCCAGTGGGACGAGCGTGAGCGCGCCGTTGGCAAAAAAATTCTCGATGAGATTACCAGCCGGTTGCGCTACCTGATGCAGGTCGGAGTCGACTATTTGAGCCTCGATCGCGCCGCGACGACGCTTTCCGGCGGCGAGGCGCAGCGGGTGCGATTGGCAACCCAGATTGGCGCGGCTCTGGCCGGTGTGCTCTACATTCTTGATGAACCAAGTATCGGTCTGCATCAAAAGGACAACGCCCGCTTGTTGGCGCTGTTGCAGCGACTGCGCGAGAGCGGCAATTCGGTGATTCTAGTCGAGCACGATCCGGACGCGATGCGCGCCGCGGATTATCTGATCGACATGGGTCCCGGCGCCGGCGAACAAGGCGGCTCGGTCGTCGCCTGTGGCACGCCGAAAGAATTGATGCGCGCCGCGGCGTCGCGCACGGGACAGTATCTGTCCGGGCAACTGCAAATTTCTCCACCGGCGCAGCGGCGCAAAGGCAGCGGCGTTTTTTTAACCATCAAAGGCGCGCGGGAGCACAACCTGAAAAACCTCACCGTGCAGTTTCCCATTGGCGCATTAACCTGCGTCACGGGCGTGTCGGGCTCCGGCAAGAGCAGCTTGGTGATGGACATTCTTTACAACGAGATGGCGCGCCGGCTGCACAAGGCGCAGGCGCCGGCCGGCAGCTTCGATGAAATAAGCGGCGCGGAAAATTTCGACCGGGTGATCGGCGTCGATCAAAGCCCGATCGGGCGCACGCCGCGCTCCAACCCGGCGACCTATACCGGCATCCACGATCACTTGCGCGAATTATTCGCGCAGCTCCCCGAAGCTCGGCTGCGCGGCTACAAGGCCGAGCGCTTTTCTTTTAACGCGAAGGGCGGGCGCTGCGAAGCTTGCGGCGGCGATGGCGTGACGCAGGTCGACATGTATTTTCTCGCCGATGTGTTCGTCACCTGCGAGGTGTGCAAGGGCAGGCGCTACAACCGCGAGACTCTGGACATCAAATACAAAGGCTTGAGCATCGCCGACGTGCTCGATCTCACCGTGGCGCAGGCTGCCGAATTGCTAGCGAGCATTCCAGCGATCTTCGAGCGGCTGCGCACCCTGCGTGACGTGGGCCTGGGCTATTTGCGCTTGGGCCAGAGTGCGGCGACGCTTTCGGGCGGCGAAGCGCAGCGGGTCAAGCTGGCGCGCGAATTGGCGCGCCGCTCGACGGGCAATTCGCTTTACATCCTCGACGAGCCCACCAGCGGTTTGCACTTCGACGACATCCGGCAACTCTTGGATGTGCTCAATCGTCTAATCGACGCGGGCAATACCATGGTCATCATCGAGCACAATCTCGATGTCATCAAATGCGCCGATTATGTGATCGATCTCGGCCCCCAGGGCGGGAGGCACGGGGGTGAGGTGGTCGCGGCGGGAGCTCCGGAAGAAGTCTGCCAGAAACCTGTTTCTCTGACCGGCCAATATTTGCGGCCTTTGCTGGTTGCCTGATGGAGCCCTGCCTTAGATCGAAACCCTTTGTTTCCAATGGCTTAGGTGCTTATAATTTCGTTGACTCAGCCTTGGCCATTGATTATCTTATATATCAGACTGAATCAGTAGGATATGCCGAGCATCATGAAAACGCCGATTTATTTGGATAATCACGCCACCACGCCGGTGGATCCGCGGGTGCTGGAAGCGATGCTGCCCTATTTCGGCGACAAATTTGGCAACGCGGCGAGTAAGAGCCATGCGTTTGGTTGGGAGGCGGACTCTGCGGTCGATACGGCACGCGAGCAGGTGGCTAAGTTGATTCATGCGGCGTCGCCGCGCGAGATCGTTTTCACCAGCGGCGCAACGGAGTCGGATAATCTGGCGATTAAGGGCGTCGCCGAGGCGTACAAAGAAAAAGGCAATCATATCGTCACCTGCGTGACCGAGCACAAGGCGGTGCTCGATAGCTGCAAAATATTGCAGAAGCATGGCTTCGAGGTGACCTCTCTGCCGGTGCGGCCGGATGGGTTGATCGATCTGCAAAGATTGCGCAGCGCGCTGACTGACAAGACGATCTTGGTTTCGATCATGGCGGCCAACAATGAGATCGGCACGATCCACCCGGTGAAAGAGATCGGCCGCATGACGCGCGAGCGCGGGATCTTTTTTCACACCGACGCTACTCAGGCGGTGGGTAAAGTACCGATCGACGTCGATGATCTGTGCATCGACCTACTGTCGATCACGGCGCACAAAATGTATGGCCCCAAGGGTGTCGGCGCTTTGTATGTGCGCTCAAAAAATCCGCGGGTAAAACTGACGCAGCAAATCGATGGCGGCGGTCACGAGCAGGGAATGCGCTCGGGGACGTTGAACGTGCCGGGAATCGTCGGGTTGGGCGCCGCCTGCGCGCTGGCGCAGAAAGAGATGGCCGCCGAAGGCGAGCGCATGATCGCACTGCGCGAGCGGCTGCGCCAGGGCATCATGAGCCAGCTCGACGACGTGCGGATCAACGGTCACGCGACCGAGCGGCTGCCGGGTAACCTCAATATGAGCTTTGCCTACGTCGAAGGGGAATCGTTATTGATGGGGCTCAAAGAAATCGCCGTGTCCACTGGCTCCGCGTGCACCTCGGCCAATCTGGAGCCGTCCCACGTGTTGAAAGCGATCGGGCTTGAAGACGAGCTGGCACACACGTCAATTCGTTTCGGCTTGGGCCGGTTCAATACTGAGGAAGAGGTCGATTACACGATCGGTCGAGTTGTCGAAGAAGTGCGCCGGCTGCGCGAGATTTCGCCCCTGTACAAGGCGCGCAAAGCCAAACTGGCCAAACAGCAATCTGGGGCGGAACCAATTTCTTAACCGATTGGTTTTAAGGAGACGGACATGGCGATGGGAGTCACACTGACGGAACGGGCGGCCGCGCGGATCAAAGAGTTGATTGCCGCGGAGAATCGCGACGGCCAAGGGCTGCGCGTCAAAGTCATCGGCGGCGGCTGTTCAGGCTTGCAGTATAAAGTCGATCTCGATGCGCCCAAGGGCACCGACAAGATCTTCGAGAAAGACGGCGCCAAGGTGCTGGTCGATATGAAGAGCCTACTCTATTTGGGCGGCACCGAGTTGGATTACAAAGATGAATTGATGCAATCGGGATTTGTTTTTCAAAATCCCAACGTGAAAAAAGCCTGCGGCTGTGGCGCGTCGTTCGCAGTGTCGTAATGCGAGTGCGCCGAATCAGAGAACCATTTTCACCACGATGGACACGAAGATCACGAAGGAAAGCCAAAGAAACAAATTTCCGAACTTCGGCTCCTTCGAGCGCTTCGTGGTGAGTAATTCTTGAAGGAAGTGAGCAATGTCTACCGTAGAAGAGCTGGCGCAGCAGGAATACAAATGGGGTTTTGTCACCGACATCGCCGCCGACACGGTGCCCCCAGGGCTAAACGAAGATGTCGTTCAGCTGATTTCGGCCAAGAAAAACGAGCCGGCGTTCATGCTCGAGTGGCGGCTTAAGGCCTATCGCCATTGGGCCAAGCTGGAGAAGAGCCAAGCCGAACCGAAATGGGCGAAGGTTCATTATCCAGCGATCGACTATCAAGCGATCAGCTACTATTCGGCGCCCAAGGCAAAAGCCGACGGGCCGAAGAGTTTAGAAGAAGTCGACCCTGAGCTGCTCAAGACCTACGAGAAATTGGGCATTCCGCTCAAAGAGCAGGAACGCTTGAGCGGCATCGCCGTCGATGCGGTGTTCGATAGCGTCTCGGTGGCGACAACTTTCAAAGGCAAATTGGCCGAGATGGGGGTGATTTTTTGCTCGTTCTCGGAGGCGGTGCAGAATCATCCTGACCTGGTGCAGAAATATTTAGGCTCAGTGGTGCCTTATACTGACAACTTTTTCGCGGCCTTGAATTCGGCGGTCTTTAGCGACGGTTCTTTTTGCTACATCCCGAAAGATGTCCGCTGCCCGATGGAGCTGTCGACCTATTTTCGCATTAACGCCGCGGAGACCGGGCAGTTCGAGCGCACGCTGATCGTCGCCGACGAGCGTGCCTATGTCAGCTATCTCGAAGGCTGCACCGCGCCGATGCGCGATAAAAATCAGCTCCATGCCGCGGTGGTCGAGCTGGTGGCCCATGACGACGCGCAGATCAAGTATTCCACCGTGCAGAACTGGTACCCGGGCGACAAAGAGGGCAAGGGCGGCATTTATAACTTCGTCACCAAGCGCGGCAAATGCCTGGGCAAGCGCTCGAAGATTTCCTGGACCCAGGTGGAGACCGGCTCGGCGATTACCTGGAAGTATCCCAGTTGTATCCTGCAGGGCGACGATTCGGCGGGTGAGTTCTACTCGGTGGCGCTGACGAATAATTATCAACAGGCCGACACCGGCACCAAGATGATTCACATGGGCAAGAACACCAAGAGCACGATTATTTCGAAGGGCATCTCCGCCGGCCATGGACAGAACACCTATCGCGGTTTGGTCAAGGTGCTGAAGGGCGCCAGCGGCGCGCGCAACTACTCGCAGTGCGATTCCTTGCTGCTGGGCGACAAGTGCGGCGCGCATACTTTCCCTTACCTGGAAGTGGCCAACAGCGGCGCGCAGGTGGAGCATGAGGCATCGACTTCGAAGATCGGCGAAGACCAGTTGTTTTATTGCCGGCAGCGCGGCATCTCCAATGAAGACGCCGTCAATATGATCGTCAACGGTTTTTGCAAGCAGGTTTTCAAAGAGCTGCCGATGGAGTTCGCGGTGGAAGCGCAGAAGCTATTGGGTGTCAGCCTCGAGGGCAGCGTCGGATGATTAAAGAAGTCTACTTTGACAACAACGCGACGACGCGGGTGATTCCTGAAGTCATCGATGCGATGGTGCCATTTCTCGGTGAATACTATGGCAACCCGTCGAGTATTCATCGCTTCGGCAGCGGCGTCGGCCAAAAGCTCGCTGAGGCGCGGCCGCAGGTCGCCAAGCTGATCGGCGCCGCCGATCCCGTGGAAATTATTTTCACCAGCTGCGGCACCGAAGGCGACAACGCGGCGATTCGCGGCATGCTCGAGGCGCGGCCGGACAAACGCCATATCGTCACGACGCAGGTGGAGCATCCCGCGGTGCTACAGCTATGCCAGCACCTGGAGAAAAAAGGCTGGCGGGTGACCTGGCTGGGGGTCGACGAAAATGGCGCACTCGATTTGGACGAGCTGCGCGCTGCCTTGAGCGACGACACGGCGCTGGTTTCGGTCATGCACGCCAACAATGAAACCGGCGTGATTTTTCCGATCGACAAAATTGCCGAGATTGTCCGGGCCAAGGGCATCCCGTTCCACGTCGATGCGGTGCAAACCGCCGGAAAAATTCCCATCGACGTCCGGGCCAGCGGCGTCGATTTGCTCACGATATCCGGCCACAAATTTCACGGTCCCAAGGGGATTGGGGCGCTTTATGTGCGGCGCGGCATTACCTTCCCGCCCTTTTTGATCGGCGGACATCAAGAGAGAAACCGCCGTGCCGGCACCGAAAACGTCGCGGGCATTATCGGCATGGGTAAAGCTGCGGAGCTGGCATTTACGCGCCTGGGCGATTATGGCAGCCAAGTTCGGGCGCTGCGGGACCAGTTGGAACAGTCGTTATCGGCATCTGGATTGGAGATTCGTATCAACGGACAGTCGCAGGAGCGCTTGCCGAACACTTCCAACGTGAGTTTTCGTTATTTGGAGGGGGAGTCCATCCTGGTTTTGCTCGATCAGCAGGGCATTTGTGCCTCGACGGGTTCGGCGTGCACGGCGGGGTCGTCCGAGCCGTCGCATGTGCTGCGCGCGATGAAAGTGCCGACGGACTGGCTCCAAGGCGCGGTGCGATTTAGCCTGAGTCGACTAAATAGCGCCGATGAAGTCGATTACGTGAACGAAAAGTTGCCGCCAATCGTCCAAAGACTAAAGGGGTTTTCCGCATTGGGCCGTTTGGGGGAGCGCTCGGCAACGGTTGCCTCCAATCTCGGAGCAAGGGGGTAGCCGATGAGCCTGATGCAGATACCGCGGCGAGTGGATTACGGCCTTAGAGCGGTGATTTATCTTGCCAGCCAGAGTTCGGAGAAGTGCTGCTCGATTGCGGAAATTGCCCAGGAACAGGGAGTGCCGAAGAAGTTTTTGGAGAAGATCATTCAAGATCTCATGCGCAAGGGTTTGATCAAGTCCAAGCGCGGCGCCAATGGCGGCTACGTGCTGGCGCGGCCCGCGGAGACGATCTCCTTCTACGATGTCATTGAGGCCATTGAAGGGCCTATTGCAGTCAATGCTTGCATGGACTCCCATGTGTCCTGCGACCAAATGCCGCGCTGCACCATGATCGGTGTCTGGAGCGAAGTGCAGAAAAAAATCACGGAGGTTTTTACCCGGACAACAATTGCCGATTTACGACAAACACCTTGCCGGGATTTGTTGACTTCTTCTCTTTCGAGTGCGGCATGACACGGATCGAATATTGCTTTGTTGGTCGTGACTTCAGGCCGTACCCAATAGGGAGGTGGCGTTTATGAGTTATGAAACAGGATTGAGCATGGAAGAGCGGGTTACGTCGCTCTTTCAGCCCGACACTTTGCTGCCGGAGCAGTTCCTCGATACTTTCCGGCGCAAACTGCATTTAGAGCCGGAAAAGAAGCTTATGCTTGCGGTGCTCGAGGACGCCGTGGCGTGCTATCAGAAATATCTGTTTGCGCGCGATGGCAAAGGCAAGACGCTGTTCCGCGAGACCGAAGAGTGGGTGATAGACGATCACGGCGATTGGCTGTTTTCGTTTGCCAACGTGTGCGACTTGTTGGGCTTCGAAGCCGACTATCTTCGCCAAGGTTTGTTGAAATGGAAGGAACGCCGGCTGGCAGAACATACGCAGGCGAAAGTCTACACGTTAACGACGGAGCGGCCGAAGAACCGGCGCGGCGGCGCAGTGGCGCACCCCGCTCGGCGGCGGTTGCGGCGGGCCGCCAGCCGGTAAGTAAGAACAATTCCTGACCAAAGGCGGCGGATGATAATTTCATCACGCCGCCTTTGTTTTTCTGCTGCCCTGTTGCTTGAAAAGGCCGGCAAACAACTTCATAAATTAAGGATGGCTCAAGGTTTCGCCCAGCACTTCGACAACCTACGCTATCGTTTGGGCGAATATTCCCTGCGCGCTTTTGTCGCCTGCCTGCCAGCGATTCCGCAATGGATTCCTAACGCTTTCCTGGCCGTCATGGGGCGGCTGACGTTTGCGCTGCTGTGGAATTACCGCAGCCGCATGGAGGCCAACGTGACGCTCGCCCTGGGCCATGAAATCAAGGATGACTCTCAGCGCAGAGCGCTGATTTGGCGCGCCTGGCAGAACTTTGCCCGCGGGGTTTACGACACCAGCGCGGTTATGCATTACTCCAAAGAACAGTTTATCAAACGGATCGCGCTCTACGGCGAAGAACATTTGCAGCGCGCCTTGGCCCAGGGCAAAGGCGTGCTGGCACTGAGCGCCCACTTGGGCGGCTTCACGTTGATCGGCGGCCGGCTGGCCGCCGCCGGCTACAAATTCAGTGTCGTCGTCAAACACCCGAGCAATCAGCGCTTCGCCCGGCTGCTCGACCAATACCGCGCGCAGCTCGGTATTCAGACCATTTCTGCCAAGCCGCGCCGCGAAGCGGTGCGCGGCATTATCAAAGCGTTGCGGCAAAATCACATCGTTTTGGTGATCGCCGATGAATTCAAATCGGGCGAAGTGATGATCGATTTTTTCGGCCAGTCCTGCGCGGCGCCGCGCGGTCCGGCCGCGTTGGCGTTGCGCACCGGCGCGGTCACGCTGCCGATGTTTGCGGTGCGCCAGCCCGACAACTCATTCGTCCTGACAATCGATCCGGAGATTCCACCGGTCCAAAAAGAAAACCTTGACGACAGCGTAGCTGCCACCACGGTGGTTTATTCGCAGCGCCTAGAAGAAGAGATTCGCCGCCACCCCGATCAATGGAACTGGCTGGGCTTTCCGCACAGCGACGGGCGCATCTCGCGCGCTGAGTACGCGCGCAGGGCTGGACTGCGGCGGCCGATGCGCAAGCCGCCAGTAGATCCCGGCGCCGAGCAGACGCCGGTTGCCGAAGCGGTTGTCAAACCTGCCACGAGCCAATCGACTGGCCAGGTGGTGGAAAAGATCTAGCTACAGTTTTGAATCGAAACCGGGATTCAAGATCCGCTTCTTTTCCGATTCCTCGAGATAGCGCATAAAGCGATATTTGTTTTCGATCTCGTCGAGTTTCAATGCCGGCAGGTCCTGCGGCTGTCCCGGGTCGACTTTGACGGCGATCAGCGTCAGCTGATTTTTCTTCCATGCCTCGATGAACGCAGCGCGGAACTCCTCCGGGGTTTTGACCCACAGGGCGTTTTTATAGCCGGCGCCGCGGGCGAGCGTGACGGCATCGACGATTGACGACGCCGTGGTGGTGCCGCCCGAGGCTTCGTAGATCTCGTTGTCGAACAGCAGATGAATAAAATTGCCCGGGCTCTGCCGGGCAATCGTCGGCAGGCCGCAAAGGTTCATGAGAAAGGCGCCGTCGCCGTCGATGGCAACGACTTTGCGGTGCGGCAGCGCGATGGCGAGGCCGGCGGACACCGAGGAGACCAGTCCTAAGGTGCGAGTCTTCAAGTTGCCTTCGCTGGGCCGCACCGCCCACCATTCGCGCGACGCCCAACCGGTGGAAACCACCAACGCGTCGGCGCAATCGTTGGCGATGACCTTTAGATAATCGTAGCGCTGCATTATTTCACTCCTAACACCGACTTGGTCAGCAACACCGCCACCGGTTTTTTCGAGTCGTCGGCAAGCACCTGGGCGCCGCTGAGAATATCGTCGATCTCTTCGGTGCGGCGCAGCACGTAGTTGCGGATGCCCATGGCGTTTAACACCGGCTCGGTCACTGCGCCCAGCGTGGTAAAGCCGCGATCGCCGCGGTCGCCGGCATAGTAGATCAGCAGCAGCACGGGAATTTGCAGCTGCATCGACGTGGTGGTGAGGGCGTTGCAGCTATTTAAGAATCCGGCGTTCTGCATGATCAACGCGGTTTTCTTGCCGGCGAGATAGGCGCCGGCACAGATGCCGATGCCTTCTTCTTCGCGGCAAAGCGGCACATGCTTGAGCTCTTTATCGCTTTCCACCGTGCGGATCACTTCGAGCATTTTTTCGTCGGGTAAGGTCGCCACGAAATCGATGCCGGCTTTTTTTAAGCCGGCGACGATCAGCGCGGCGCATTGGTTTGGGTTCATACGGTTTCCTTTTTCTCGCGCACTGCTTGAGGCTGTGAGTCAGTGCATACTGAAGGCGCTGCAAGATTTCAAGACAAGCGTTTGGCAGTCAATTCCAGTCTTGACACCGATTGGTCACTTCCTATAGTGAGCAAAGTAAAAGGACGCCATGGAAAAAGAAGTAAAAGTGAGTCAGCAGCATGTTTGGGTCGGCATCGAAGGCCAACATGTCTACTTGGGTCTGACCAATTTCATTCAAGGCGAGCTGGGCAAGATGATTTCTGTGGAGCTGCCCGATGTTGGCGATCGCATCGAGGAAGGCGAAATCTTCGCCGAGCTGGAATCGGTTTCGACGGTGCACGAGTTGATTTCACCGATCACCGGCACCGTGCTTGCGGTCAATCCCCACCTGGAAGATCAACCGACAATCATCAATGAAGACCCCTATAACGACGGCTGGCTGATCGAGGTTCGGCTCAAGGACGAGTCGGAGCTGGATTCATTGATGGATATGGACGAGTACTACCACTTCGTTTTCAAAGACAAGAAGTAGGAGACAGAGCCGCTCTAACGTTTCTTGTGCGCCGGCGCGCTTGAGTCGCTGAGGGTTTCGGCGGGCGCGCGGCGTGCGTTGTTGGGGTCCGAGGAGGGGAAGCGATAGATGACTTCACCCCGGCGCACCAGATTCAACTCCTCGCGCGCGAGTTTTTCCAAATAATGATTGTTGTTGCGCAGCTGACGGATGCGCTGCGCCAGGACTTCGTTTTCTCTCTGTAAACGAAAGTTCTGTTCGTCTAGTTTCGCCTTCTCGCCGCGCAGACGCCAGAGGTGAACCGCGCCGCGGTCGCCGGTAAGCGTGTAGATGGCTACTAAAACGATCAGCCCGGCGAGCGTGTAAAGCAGCCAATTGGGCGGTAGTTGGAAGCGGAGCTTGAACGCCATAGCGCAGTAGCAATATAGCATATTTTATGATTTTGTCTTGCTGATTATCTGACGGGGAGGTTTTTGCGATGAAAATCGGTCGGGTGCATGCGCGGGAGGTGTTGGATTCCAGGGGCCAGCCGACGGTGGAGGTGGAGGTGGCCCTGAAAAACGGCGTGGTTGGGCGCGCCACGGTGCCCTCCGGCGCCTCGACTGGTATTCATGAGGCGGTGGAGCTCCGCGACGGCGGCAAGCGATTTTTGGGGAAGGGGGTATCCAAGGCGGTAGCGCATGTCAACGGCAAACTCGCTCCCCGCCTGCGCGGCAAGGAAGCCCGTAACCAGGCCGAACTGGACCAAATCATGCTGAAGCTCGACGGCTCGCCTAACAAGGGCAAGCTGGGCGCCAATGCCATCCTGGGAGTTTCCCTGGCGGTGGCGCAGGCGCAAGCCAAGGCCCAGGGGTTGTCTCTGTACCGTTACTTGGGCGGGCAAGAGGCGCGTACCCTGCCGGTGCCCATGCTCAATGTGCTCAACGGCGGCGCCCACGCCGACAACAACGTCGATGTTCAGGAATTCATGATTGTGCCCTTCGGCATGAAGAGCTTCAAAGAGGCCCTGCGCGGCGCGGCGGAGATATTTCAGACCTTGAAAAAAGTGCTGCACGATCGCGGTCTGTCGACCAGCGTCGGCGACGAGGGCGGTTTTGCGCCCCGGGTGGCGAGCAATGCCGAGGCGATCGAGCTTTTGCTCGAAGCGATCACCCAGGCAGGCTACAAACCGGGCACCCAGGTGGGCTTGGCGTTGGACGTGGCGTCCAGCGAGTTTTATGGCGAAGGGATTTACATTTTCAAGAAATCCGACGGTCGCCGGCGCAACCGCGACGAGATGGTGCGCCTCTATGAGGACTGGGTGCGGCAGTATCCGATTCTTTCCATCGAAGATGCCTTCGCCGAAGACGACTGGGATGGCTGGCGCATGATGACCAACGCGCTGGGCAAAAAGATTCAGCTCGTCGGCGACGATCTATTTGTCACCAACAAGGTTCGCCTCAAGCAGGGTATCGACTCCAGCGTCGCCAACTCGATTCTGGTCAAAGTGAACCAGATCGGCTCCCTAAGCGAGACCTTGGAAACCATGGCGCTGGCCAAATCGGCAGGCTACACGACCGTGATGTCGCACCGCTCCGGTGAAACCGAAGATGTCACCATCGCCGATCTGGCGGTGGCCACCAACGCCGGCCAGGTCAAAACCGGCGCCCCCTGCCGCGGCGAGCGCACGGCCAAGTACAACCAGCTCCTGCGCATCGAAGAAGAGTTGGGCAAGCGTGCCATCTATCCGGGCAAGAAAGCGTTTCGCGTCGCCAAGGGGAACTGAGTTGAAACAGGAAACTGTTTCGACCAAGCAACCCCAGCCGCCAAAAAAAAGGCGCGAAACCCTTCAAGAAAAAAGCGCGCGGGCGCTGGCCATCGCCGGCGCGCTTGGGCGCTCATACGCGGACCTCGAGTGTCTGCTGACCCATCGAAATCATTTCGAGCTGCTCGCCGCGGTGATTCTTTCGGCGCAATGCACCGACGCCGCGGTCAATAAAGTCACCCCGGAGCTCTTCCGCCGCTTTCCCGATCCGCCCGCCATGGCGCGGGCCTCCACCGACGAGATCGCCGCGATCATCCGCACCCTCGGCCTGTTTCGCGCCAAAGCCAAATCGCTGCAACGATGCGCGCGCCAGCTGGTCGAAGACTTTAGCGGCGAAGTGCCGTCAGCCATGGAGGACTTAACCAAGCTCACCGGTGTCGGCAGAAAGACCGCCAACGTCATCCGCGGTCATGCCTTTGTCATGCCCGGCATCGCCGTCGACACCCACTGCGGACGATTGGCGCGGCGCTTGGGATTGACGCGCCAACAAGATCCGGTCAAAGTCGAACACGACCTGAGTAAGATTCTGCCGGCGCAAGAGTGGACCGACTTCTCACACCGGCTCATTCTCCACGGACGACAGGTTTGCTACGCCAGAAAACCCGCCTGCGAGCGGTGCGTGTTGAGCGACCTGTGTCCGTCGAGCGGCGCCAGCGACCGCTAACCATTGCCATGAATGTTCAACCAACCGCTGCCCAGCGGCTCGCCCAATTTATTTGCCAGCTCAAGTATGGCGAGATTCCGGCTGCGGCGGTGTCGCGCTGCAAAGACCTTTTGTTGGATCAGCTCGGCTGTCAGTTAATCGGCTCGCTCATGCCGTGGAATCAGCCGGTCTATCGGTTTGTCAAAGCGAACAAATCGGGCGGGCCAGCGCGGATTGTGAAAACCGGCGAGCCGGTGCCGCTCGACGACGCCGTGTTGGTCAACGGCACCTACGCGCAGGGTTGTGAGCTTGACGACTACTACGATCAGGGCGGCGGCCATCCTGGGGCGGCGTCGGTGCCGGTGATTCTTGCTTTGGCGGAGCAGCAGCCGGTGAGCGGTCAAGAACTGGTCACAGCGCTGGTCGCCGGCTGCGAAGTCGGCTGGCGCGTCGGCCGCGCGCTCTTGCCGGAGCTGATGCGGCGCGGCTATCACGCGCAAAGCGCTGTGGGTGTTTTCATTGCCGCTGCTGCGGCGGGAAAAATTCTTCGGCTCGATGCCGAGCAGATGACCCATGCGCTGGCCATTGCCGGCAGTCACGCCGGCGGGACGATGGAATATGATCAGAGCGGCGGTGAGGTCAAGCGCGTGCACAACGGCATGGCCTGCTGCGGCGGGCTGCGCTCGGCCATGTTGGCGCAGGTCGGGCTGACTGGGCCGCCGACGATTTTCGAAGGGGAGCGCGGCATTCTCAAAGTGATGTCCGGCGCGTGCAACGTTGAGCCGCTCGTCAAGGATTTGGCCGTGGGCGATCATCTGGGCATCTACCACGCGGCGATGAAACGCTTTCCGGTAAATGCGAGCCAGCACGCGCCCATCGAGCTGCTCGACAAGATAATCCGCGCCAATGGAATCGCTGCCAAACAAGTCGTCAAGATTACGGCCGGCGTCAACGAAGGGATCTTGCTGCACGGCGGCACGATTTACGAACCGCAGGAAGTCATCGAAGCGCAGTTCAGCTTGCGCTTTTCGCTCGCCTTAAGACTGTTGAAGGGCAACAACGATTTGCAGAATTATCTCGATGAAAAGCTCTGGCACGATGCCGCGATGTTGGATATTGGCAGAAAGATTGATTTAATCGCCGACCCGAACGCAGTCGGGCCGCGGCGCTTTGCCTGCGCGATGACAATCGATCTGAACGATGGACGACAAGTGAGCGACCAATTGGCCGCGCCAAAAGGCAACTATCGAAATCCGTTGACGAGGGAAGAGCTGGTGGACAAGTTTAATCGGCTCGGACGCGGGGCGCTGGGCCAAGACCGGCTCACCGGCATCGTAGAAAGCGTCGCTGTCATCGAGAACGCGCCCAACGTTGCTAGTCTTTGCGGAAGCATGGTTGCGGCTTGAGAGCCGGTGCAAGGGAGAGAAGGAAAATGGCAGGAACAACTTACGACGTGATTGTAGTCGGTGCCGGCAATGCCGGCTTGACCGCGGCGCTGGCGGCGCGTCAAGGCGGCGCACATGTGCTGCTCTTGGATAAATGTCCCAAAGAAGTACGCGGCGGCAATACGCGGTTTTCCGGCGGCGGCTTTCGCTTTACCTACAGCAGCATGGACGACATCCGGCCGATGGTGCCGCAGGTGACCGACGAAGAAGCCTCGCACATGGAGACGGGTACCTATTCGACGGCGGATTTTTTTGATGACGTCATGCAGGTGACCGAATATGCGGCGGACAAAAAGCTGACCAATATTTTGGTGGAAAATTCTTATGCTACCGCCCGTTGGCTGACTGACATGAACGTCAAATGGATTCTCGCGACGAGCACGCACGCGGTCAAGACTGGCGGCAGGATCAAGTTTCCGTCCGGCCGCGTGATCTCCGTCAACGACGGCGGCCTTGGTTTGGTGGAGATGTTGTTCCCCACAGCGGAGAAAAACGGTGTGGAGATTGTCTACGGTGCCAATGCCAATGGCTTTATCGCCGATGGCAAAGGCGCGCTCGCCGGTGTGCATGTGCGCAGGCGTGAAGGCATAGTCGATTTCAAAAGCAAGGCAGTGGTCCTCGCCGCGGGCGGCTTTGAGGCCAATCCCGAGATGCGCGCGCGCTACCTCGGCACCGGCTGGGATTTGGTCAAGGTGCGCGGCTCGCGTTACAACACCGGCGAAGCGTTGAATATGGCGCTGGGCCACGGCGCCCAGCCGGTCGGTCATTGGAGCGGCTGCCACGCCGTGTTGGTCGATGCCGAAGCGCCCGACGTCGAGTGCGCCTACGAGCACCGCTATTCGTACCCCTACGGCATCATGGTCGACATCAACGGCAAACGATTCGTCGACGAAGGCGAAGATTTTTTCAGCTACACTTATGCCAAGTGCGGGCGCGAAGTTCTTCGTTTGCCCTGGCGCACGGCGTATCAGATCTTCGATAGTAAAACTCGCCCGCTGCTCCGCTCGGAATACAATCGCGGTTTTCACGTTTCGGCTGACAGCATTGAAGCCCTGGCGAAGAAATTGCCAGGATTGGACTGGGAGAATGTCGTGAAATCGGTGAGCGCGTTCAACGATGCTGTCAGCGATGCGCCCTTCGATCCAGCCAAGCATGACGGCAAATGCACGAAGGGGATCACGCCGGTGAAATCGAACTGGGCGCAGCGTTTGGACACGCCGCCGTATTATTTGTTTCCCGTGACCTGCGGGATTACGTTTACTTTCGGCGGCATCGGCATCACCGAGAAGGGCGAAGTCAAAGATACGAGCGGCAACGTGATCAGCGGGTTGTTTGCCGCGGGCGAAATCACCGGCGGTTCGTTTTTTAACAATTATCCTGGCGGCTCAGGCTTAATGAAAGGCGCGGTGTTTGGACGATTGGCGGGAACCAGCGCGGCAGAATATGCCAAGGCGAAGAGAGTTTGATGCATTGATTCCGAGCCTCCTCTCCCTCTGGGAGAGGCTAGAGGTGAGGGTGCGTTGCTGAACGCAAGCGCGCGAAAAGCAGATCCTTCGCTTGCGCTCAGGATGACAAAACCGGCGATTTAAGCGTTGCGACACAGTTTCACAGGGCGAGGGAATAACTACGGAGTGATAGAAGGGGTTAGCGTGAATCAGCCAACAGCATCTTTGGTTTCTACGGTGATCATCGCGTTCGCGATTTTCCTGGCAGGCCGGCTCTCCGCCCAAGACCGCGACGCAATCATCGCCAAGGCTAGGCAGGAAAAAGAGCTGGTTTACTACAGCACCGCCGATATCCGCGATGGCACGGCGCTGGTGCACGCGTTTCAGAAGAAGTATCCCTTCGTCGAGCCGAAGTTGCTACGGCTCGGCAGTACTCAAGTGGTCACCAAGGTCTTGCAGGAGCACCGTGGCGGCGCACGCTTGTTCGACGTGATCTCGGCAACCAGTTTTCAATTCTACGAGATTCACAAGGAAGATCTGTTTCAGAAACACGAGTCGCCGGAGCGGCGTGCCTTTCACGATGACTTCAAAGATAAAGAAGGTTACTGGGTCAGTGCTTATCACAACGCCAGCGTGGTGGCCTACAACACCCACCTAGTCAAGCCGGTGGAATTGCCGAAAAGCCTAGACGACCTGCTCGATCCCAAGTGGAAGGGCAAGATGTTGATGGACAGCCGTGAGACCGAATGGTACGCCAGCATGATTCAAATTTTGGGGCGAGAAAAGGCGCTGCGCTTGATGCGCGGTTTGGCGAAACAAGATTTGAGTTTTCGCCCGGGCCGGACTTTGATCACTCAAGTGCTGGCCTCGGGGGAAGCGCCGCTGGCGGTGAACAATTACGATCACTTGGTCCAGGCGGCTAAGAAGCGCGGCGCGCCGGTGGAGTCGCTGCCCTTGACGCCGGTGGTGAGCCGGGTGACGCCGATCGCATTGGGCCGCTACGCGCCCCATCCGAACGTGGGCCGATTGTTCATCGATTTTTCGCTCTCCGAAGAAGGGCAAAAGATTCTCCGCGGCTTCGGGCGCAGCTCGGCGCGCCGGGGCATCGAGCCCGACGACTTGCAGCGCAAGGGCATTAAGCTCTACGTCAGCGACATCGCGCTGGCGAAGGACTACGCGCGTTACGACAAAGAGTTCAAAGAGATCTTTGGGCTGAGATAGGCAAGAGGAAACGCAGATGGAAACTGGCATCACGGCAAGGTTGGCACAGCATACTTCACACGTTCGCTACGAAGATATTCCGCCCGAGGCGATCGAAAGAGCCAAGGACTGCATCCTCGATCAGGTCGGTGTCGAGCTGATCGGCTCCACTCTCGACTGGAACAAGATCGCCTATCGCTATGTCACCGACATGGGCGGGCGCGGCGAAAGCACCGTAGTCAATTATGGCACCAAGGTGCTGGCGCAGGACGCCGCCTTCGTCAACGCGACCTTCGGTCAAGGCTGCGAGCTCGACGATGTCGGTTTCGCTGCCGGCGGTCATCTCGGCGCCGCCACCGTGCCGGCAGCGCTGGCGGTGGGCGAAAAGCAGCACTGCAGCGGCAAGGATTTTCTCGCCGCCGTGGTGGTGGGCTGCGATGTGATGTATCGCCTGCTGCGCGCGGTGCGGCCGTCGTCGGGCAAGCGCGGCTTTCATAGCCACGGCATCGGCTCGCCCTTTGGCGCGGTGGCAACCGCAGCGAGATTGCTGCGCTTAAGCGATGACCAAATGCTCCACGCATATGGCATCGCCGGCATGCATTCGAGCGGCACCATGGAATACGACCAGACCGGCGGCGAAGTAAAACGCGTGATCGCCGGCATCGGCGCGCGCGGCGGCGTGCAATCGGCCATGCTGGCCCAACTTGGCCTTACCGGGCCGCCGACGATCATCGAAGGCAAGCGCGGTTTCTTGAGGGTGTTTGCCGATGAGATCGAACCCGAGGAAATCACCAACGACCTTGGCAGCCATTTCAAGATCATGCGCGTCTGGTTCAAGCTCTACCCCTGCGTCGCCACGGTGCAGGGTGTTATTTACACGCTGACCAAGATGGCCGACGAGCACAAGTTTCGCGCCGAGGATATCGAAGAAATCCGCGTCGGTATTTCCGAGACCTCACTGTCTCACGGCGGCGCCATTTACGAACCGCACGATACGGCCAGCGCGCAGTTCAGCCTGCCGTTCTCGCTGGCGATCCGTTTGCTGAAAGGGGACAACGACCTGAGCTATTACATGGACTCGAAATTGTGGACCGATCCGAAAGTATTGGCGCTGGCGAAGAAAGTGAAAAGCTACGCCGATCCCAATGCCAAGAAAGATCAGAACTACAACACGACAATGGAAGTGAAGCTCACTAACGGCAAAAGCTACAAAGCCTTCGAAGCCTACCCGCCCGGCTCGCCGCTCAACATGGTGAGCCGCGACGTGCTGCGCGCCAAGTTCCGCAAGATGGCGCGCGCGGTGCTGCCAGATGAGCGCATCGACAAATTGATTGAAGCGGTCGACCGGCTCGAAAAAATAAAAGATGCCGCGCAGTTGTTGCCTTTGTTGGTGCGATAATTTGTTTTTAGCACGGAGCACCTAGCGCGGCATAGCCGCAACCGAACCAGGCAAGAAATTTTAACACAAAGAGCACAAGGGAGCACAAAGGCTGCTGCGCGCCGGATTCGGAATCGGACTCAAAGAATTTAACCGCAGAGAACGCAAAGGACGCAAAACTTCGGAGAGGAAATATTCACCACTCTAAGCGAGCTATTTCGAAGGAGGCCACGAAGGTAAGAAGCGAAATAAATGTTTTCTTCGAACTTCGCGCTCTTCGTAGCAATATCGGCGCAGTGAACTTCATGCAGGCTCTTCGACCAATGTCGCTCGTTCTTTGCCTTCTTCGCGGATCGCCAGGACCACCAGGTTGGCGACGAATACCGTGCCGGCGAGAAAATAGAAGGCGGTGAGAATCCCCCAACGGTCGGCGATGAAGCCGCAGAGCAGCGGCGCGATCGAGCTTAGCAAAGATTGAGCGCCGGAGAAGAAGCTCACGGTGCTGCCGCCCACTTCCTTTGGGCTCAGGTCGAGCACCCAAGCCCAGATCACCGGACGAACGGCGTAGAGGAAGAAGCCCATGACCGCGAGGCCCGTGATGAACAACCAATTCAAGCGAAAATAGGCGAGCACAATCAGGGCCAGGCTCGTGGAAATCAGTCCGGCGGAAAGGACACGCTTGCGACCGCTGCGATCGGAAATGCTGCCGGCAATGGGCGTGCCGACGAGTCCGGCGGTCTGAATCACGGATAGATAGAGCCCTGCCATGGCGCTGGAGAGTCCCAAATCATTGGTCAGATAGAGCGGAATAAACGTGTGCAGCCCTTGCTGCGTCATCGAGCGCATGCCTGCGACCAGGACCAGCATAAGAATGCTCGGGTTCTGCGCCAGCTTCTTCATTCCCGATAAGTATTCTTTGGCGGAGAGACCTTTTTTCGACTGGGCGCGGCTTTCGAGCTTGCCGAAAAGGAACTTCCACAGGACCAAGGCGATGACAATGCCAGGGATCAAATTGATAAACAGCACGTTGCGCCAAGATAGGTAGAGCAGCAGCACCCCGACAAAAAGCGGCGCCAGGCTTTCGCCGACGTTGGGCCCCATGGCATGGATCGCGATGGCGAAACCGCGCTTGTCGGGATACTTTTCCGAAAGCGTCGAGATGGCCGCCGGATGCCAAAGATAGTTGCCGACGCCGACAAAGGCCATGAAGAGGGCGATCCAAAAAAAGTTCTGGCTGACGCCGACGAGAAAATAGGGCACGCCGGTGGCGACGAGCGCGAGCGCCATGAGCAGCGCTTTTTTGCCGATCAAGTCGACGAGCATGCCTGCAGGGATGTTGATCAGCAGGTTGGCGGCGGCGCGGATGGTGACGAGAAAGCCGGCTTGGCTGTAGCTGAGCCCCATCTCTTTGACCAAAAACGGCAGCAGTAGATAGAAAGTCGCCGGGCACCAGTGTGTGAACGTATGGCCCAGGGCGATCATCCATAGAACCGAATCGGTTCGGCGCAGCTCGCGAACCTGATCTGAAAACTTTTGCGTGAGTGACATGGGAATGAGTTCTTGAATTCCAAGATTGATTTCCAGTCATAGTCCCGCCTGGTGACTTTTACAACTGGAAATAGCCACGCTACCAAAGGGCTTTGTCTTCGTGCTAAAAAAGATCGATGTTGCTGCTCTCCGAAAAAGAAGTTGCCAGCCTGATCGACGTTGACGAACTGATCGCCGCTCTCGAGCAAGCGCACGTGCAGTACTCCACCGGCAAGGCGGTGATGCCGGTGCGTTTGGTGGTGCCGCTGGCGCAGATTCAGGGGCGCATCACGAGCATGCCCGGCTACTTGAACGAGGACAAAGCGCTCGGCATGAAAGTCGTCACTTATTTTCAGGACAATCCCAAGCGGGGGCTGCCGGCGATACTTGCGACCATCATGTTGTTTAGCAGCGAGACCGGCAAAATGATCGCGGCGATGGATGGGACTTACATCACGACCATTCGCACCGCTTGCGCATCGGCGATGGCGACCAAGGTTTTGGCGAATGCCCAGGCGCCAGAGCTTGGAATTCTTGGCGCCGGTGTGCAGGCGCGTGCGCATATCGAAGCGCTGGCGCGCGTGCGGAAACTTGAACGGATCAAAATATACAGCCCATCTGGAACTAGCGCCGCAAAGATCAAGAGCGAAATGGAGCGTCAGGTCGGTGTTCCCATCGAGGTTGCCGCGAGCGCTGAAGCGGCGGTGCGTGAGGTTGATTTGCTCGTGACCGTGACAACGGCCAAAGAGCCGATCGTCAAAGCGGAATGGTTAAAGCCCGGCGTGCATATCAACGCGGTGGGATCGCACCGGCCTGATTTGCGTGAGTTGGACGGCGCGACGTTGGCGCAGTCGAAAGTCGTCGTCGATTCGCGTGAAGCGATCATGGGGGAGTGCGGCGATATATTGCTGGCGCTGAAAGAAAAATCGGTTGGCGAGAATGTCATCCACGGTGAAATTGGCGAGGTGCTGGCGGGTGCCAAGGCGGCCCGTGCCAAGGCGAGCGAGATCACGATCTACAAGTCGGTGGGCATCGCGATCCAAGACGTTGCTACGGCGCAGTTGGTTTATCGTAAGGCTTTGGAAAGCAAGACTGGTACAAATGTGGAGATATAACGGCGCCGAGGGTTTAGCGTCTCGCGTCTTGGGTTAATCCGAATCAACGCCAAACGTTAGACGCTAGACGCAGAACAAAATGACTTGGGATTTAACTACCTACTTTCCTGAATTTAATGGTCCGGCGATGCAGCAATTTAAAGCTGCGGTGCAGAGTGATGTGGATGCCTTGAAGCGCCAGGCAGCTACGTTGGGAGTCCTGCGAGCGGACAACGCGGATGCGTGGGAAGATGTTCTTTTACGCACCGAAGATGTGGCGCGCCGCTTGTCGCATCTGGGTTCTTACATCGGTTGTCTGGCTTCGTCCGATGCGCGCAACGAAGCCTATCAGCAGGAAGAAGCGGCGTTGGTTCGTTTGCGCGCCGAAGCGGGCAAGCTGCGCGTCGAGCTGTTGCGTGCCTTCAAAGAGAGCGACGAGCAGCTCTTCGGCTCGTTCATCGCGAGGCCGGCGCTCGACGGCGCGCAGCATTATCTCAAGCGGCTGCGCGAGGACGCGCGCCGTTCGATGTCGACGGAGAAAGAAATTCTCGCGACGGAATTGGGCATCGACGGCATTCAAGCCTGGGGCCGGCTTTACGACACGGTCTCGGCAAAGCTCGAGTTCGATATGGTGTTTCCCGACGGCAAGTCGGTGCGCACGCCGATGGCGCAGCGCCGCTCGCTGACGGAAAAACCCGATCGGCGTGTGCGTAAAGCGGCGTTCGAAGGCGGCAATGCGGCGTGGCAAACGGTCGAAGACACCGCCGCCAGCGCGCTCAATGCCATTGCCGGCGCGCGGCTGACGCTTAACCGGCATCGTGGCGTCGAGCATTTTCTCGATATCGCGTTGTTTCAGGCGTCGATCACGCGCAAAACGCTCGACGCCATGTTCGAAGCGCTGTTTGCCAACTTGGATATTCCGCGGCGTATTCTGAAACTCAAAGCGAAAGCGATGGGACGCGAAAACATCGCCTGGTATGACCTTGGGGCGCCGCTCGATTTGCCGAATCAAGAAAGACTCTCGTGGGGCAAAGCCAAGGCGACCGTGAGTGAATCGTTCGGTCGCGCCTACGCCGCCCTGGGAAAATTTTTCTCGGAGCAAGTGATTGGCAAGAATTGGGTCGATTGGGAGCCACGCCCCGGCAAACGGCCGGGAGCTTATTGCACCGGCTCCATGCTCAGCAAAGAGTCGCGGGTGTTCATGACCTTCAACGACTCTCTGGGGGACATGCTGACGCTGGCGCACGAGTCCGGCCACGCCTTTCACGGCGCCGTGATGCGCGAGCTGCGCCCCTATGCGCGCGCCTATCCGATGACGCTGGCGGAGACCGCGTCGACCTTCGGGGGAAATGTATTAATGAACGGCATACTCGACGACCCGACTGTGAGTGACGCGCAGAAGGCGATGATCCTCGACATCGAAGCCGGCCACGGCGCGGTCTATTTGTTGGATATTCCCGTGCGCTATGAGTTCGAAAAAGCTTTTTATGAAGAACGCAAAGCCGGGCCGCTGATTGTTTCGCGCTTGAAGGAGCTGATGGCACAGACGCAACGAAAAATTCTCGGCGACGTCCTCGAAGTCGGCGGCGAAGACCCGTACTTCTGGGCTTCGAAGCTGCATTTCTACATCACTGGAATTACTTTCTACAATTTTCCGTACACGTTTGGCTATCTGCTAAGTCGGGGACTGTACGCGATGTTCAAAGAGCAAGGCGCGAGCTTCCTACCGAAATACGAAGAGTTTTTGCGTCTAGCGGGTAGCGATACGGCCGAGAATGTCGTGAAGCGAACAGTTGGAAGTGATATCGAGAAGACAGCATTTTGGAGTGAAGCGATTCACAGCTTGCAGGAGCCAACGCGGCGGTTGGAGGAGTTGCTGCCTAAGGTGTTGCCTCAATAGTTTCGTTGTCGTTGTCGCGCCTGCAACAATTCTGCTGCGGGAGGCTTTATGTTGTCTCGACTGGCTCTGGTCGGTGTGGTCGCCACTCTGCTTGCGGGTTGTGTTCTCAATTGACCGAGCGGCCCAAACTTTTCACCGCACTCCGTCTCCGGCGCCGACATGGCGCTGGTCTATTTCTATAGACCGAGGGGCGAATCGTTTGGCTACGATCGAACCTACTTTCTCGGAGTCAACGGGCAAATTGTTACAGATCTTTTGCACGGTGGTTACTTTCCTTACGAGACGGCCTTGCGCAGCCTATCTCTCGTCTCGGACCTGAACCGATCCGTGAGAACCTATGTCGCCGGCACCTTGTTCGCGCTGCCGACCACCCCCGAAGCGGCCCGCCTCGAATTCCAACTCGAAGCTGGGAAAACCTACTATGTGCGCATGCGTCCTCAGGCAGGCGCACTGAATTTCACGCCACATTTGACCCTGGTACCGAAAGAGGTCGCCGAAAAAGAAATCGCAGATTGCAAATTGCTTGCGAGTAGAATGTGATCCCGCACGCTAGCCCCATATGCCCTAACCCGTCGGGGTCAGGCTTTTAAACACGACAATTTTCAAGATTGTCAATAAACCAAAGTCTGACCCCCTAGCGTGCCGAGTTGCTGAGATATTCCGACGGGACTACTTCATCCCTTCCAACAAAGCGGTTCTAAGCAAATCAATGGCATTCAGCGTCATACGTGAGCGGTCGTAGGCACCGCGGCCAGCGCTGATGCTTTCCCGGCGCAGAAAGTTGGTTCCATCAGTCAGCGAAACGTAGGTTTGGCCGCGCGCGAGATTCTGAATGCCGCTGCTCGCGGGGTCGGGGATGGCATGCAACGCGAGACCGAAGTCGCTGCCCGATTGTTTTCGGACCGCGAAGGCGAGTTCGTCGGTGAGCTCCACGGGATTCTTCAACAACGCGTCGGTGTTTTGTGGGGCGCGGCTGTTGGCGAGCAGGGCGCGCAGAGATTTCTCGCCGTTGGCGATGAAGCCGGCGCCGAAGTGATCCGTGCTCGCGGTTTGCATTCTCTCTGCCAATTGGCCGCAGGTCATGTCTTCGTAGACGGCAACGGTTTTATTTTTTTCGCGCAGCAATTTGCCGGTGACATGTTCCATGGTTTCTTCGTCGGCGGCGAAGATCGCGTTGCCGAGCAAGCCGCGCACTTCGGCTTCCACCGGGGCGATCATTTTGTTGGCTTCGTCTTTGTTGGCGGCTTTGGCGGCGATGCGCACGTCGACTTGGCCGGGTAGGGCGAGCACACCGACGGTGGGGTTGCTTGAGTTGGCGATCAGGTGGCCGACTTTGTCGTCCACTGCGCTTTCACCGATGCCGATGATTTTGAGCACGCGATAGTGGATGACTTCAGCGAGGTTGTATTTTTTGCGCAGGTAGGGCTCGACTTCGTTCTCAAACAGCCACTTCATTTCCACCGGTACGCCGGGCAGTGAAAAAATAATGCCGCGCTGATCTTCGACCACGAAGGACGGCGCGGTGCCGTTGGGGTTTTTCACCGGCGTGGCGCCTTCGGGCATGTAGGACTGGCGAATATTGTTCGGCGTCATCGGCCGGCCGCGGCGGCGGAAGTGCGCTTCCACTTGTTCCAACATGCCGGGGTCCTGGATCAGTTTCCGCCCCATGACTTCGGCGACGATCTCGCGCGTCAGGTCATCTTGGGTCGGGCCGATGCCGCCGCTGGTGATAACGATGTCGGCGCGCTCGTGGGCGCGCTGGATGACCTCTTTCATGCGCCCCGGGTTGTCGCCGACGACGGATTTAAAATAAAGATTCACGCCGAGCGCCGTCAGCCGCTGCGCCATCCACGCTGAATTGGTGTCGACGATCTGGCCGAGCAAAAGTTCCGAGCCGATAGCGACGATTTCCGCGTTTGCCATGAGTAACTCTCCTTGCGAGCAAGTGAAATTTATACCGCAGCTCGCGGCTCAGCCGCAACCAGGGAACTCGCTAGGCCTTACCGCGTGGTTTCGGCAAATCCTTCCTCGGATCGAAATTTTCGCCATAGAACTTGCGAATCAGCAAACGCAGATTGAAGTCTGTGTTCCGCGGGTTGGTATAGTACGCTCGCGCGGTTGCGTGCCGTCGAAGTAAAGTTGTTCTGCTGATTTTTTCGCCCCTTATCTTCGACATCGACCTGCTGAAATCTCGACAACTTGGAAATTGCCAAGTCCAACGGCGATAGCCGGTACACTCTGATTTGCGGCGGGAAGGAAAGTTCGCGCACATACTTACACGTGCGGCGATAATCCGGATGAAGGCAAAGAAACGAGTCGGCAACTGGCTGAATGGGAAACTTCAGTGCCCCAGCTCTCTGGAGACTCGCAAAGGTATTGGCCGAGGCTAGAATATCGAAATCTTGAGTGATCCGTTCGAACGCGTGGCTCAACAGTGCGGCGGCGCCGCCAATCAAGATTAATTCAAAAGGCTGTTCGACCTTCTGACGCGCATCCTGCAAAAGCTGGCGCAGAGATTCAAGCGGCTCGTCTAAAAGCTGCACCGAAGCGCTCCAAGCTATAGGCGCCGTAGACTCGCCATTTTTTCCCAAGCGCCGGCGTCTTTTTTAACGCCCATTCGCGCAACTCAGAATCCTGAGGAGCGGGGCCTTGGTAAGCCGCGTTTCGATGGGTTTGGGCTTTTCGCGGCCCTGCAGGGGGAGCAAGCCCTTCGCTTGTCGGCACTAAACAACTTTGTCACAATGCGCCAATGATCCTGTTGCTTTCCAACGACGACGGCATTCAATCCGAGGGGTTGATCGCGCTGGAGCGAAGCCTGGCCGCGCTTGGAGACATCTACACCGTCGCCCCCGATCGGGCGCAGAGCTCGATGAGCCACGCCTTGACGCTGCATCGGCCGCTGCGCGCGTTCGATGCCGGGCCGCGCCGGCTGGCGGTGGACGGCACGCCGGTGGATTGTGTCAAGCTGGCGCTCACCGGTTTGTTGCCGGTGAAGCCCGATCTGGTTGTCTCTGGCATCAACAAGGGGCCCAATCTCGGCGACGATATCCTTTATTCCGGCACCGTGTCGGCGGCGATCGAGGGGACGCTGCTCGGCATTCCGGCCATCGCCGTGTCGCTGGCAACGTTTGAGAACTTTGACTTTCGCGCCGCCGCCGAGTTTATGGCCGAGCTGGTGGCGCACATAGTGCGGCCGAAGATTCCGCCCGGAACCTTGCTTAACGTGAATGTTCCGCCATTGCCCAAAGATCAGTTGAAAGGCTGGAAGCTCACGCGCATGGGCAAGCGCCACTACAGCGAGAATATCGTCGAGCGCATTGACCCGCGCGGCGGGAAATATTATTGGATCGGCGGCGACGATCTTGGCTTCGACCACGACGACGGCACCGACTGCGTTGCGGTGCATGAAGGATTCGTTTCGGTGACGCCGCTGCAGGTCGATCTCACCAATTACAAACTTTTGCATGAGAGTCCGTTGGCAAGTTTCAACTGGCCGTGATTGTTATGAGTGACCACGAAAACGACGAAGAGATCCGCCTCGACAAATGGCTCTGGGCGGCGCGCTTTTTTAAGACGCGCTCTCTGGCGGCCGAAGCCATTGGCGGCGGCAAAGTTGAAATCAATGGCGATCGCGCCAAGCCAAGCCGCATTGTGCGCGCCGGCGACACGCTCAGCGTGCGGCGCGGTTCCTACGAGTGGACGGTGATTGTCAAAGAGGTTGCTCGGCTACGCGGTCCGGCGCCACAAGCGCAGCTGCTCTACGATGAAACCGAAGAAAGCGTGCGTAAGCGCGAAGCCGCCGCGGCGCAGATGAAGCTCGAACGGCCAGCCGAGTTCGACTCCTATGGCCGTCCAACCAAGAAAGACCGGCGCGACATCGCGCGCTTTAAAAGAGGCTGGTAATGATCGAAGACAAAATGGTCACCACAGTGCAGGAGCTGCCAGGCTATCGGGTCAAGACCAATCTTGGTGTGGTGCGCGGCATTGTCGTACGCTCGCGCAGCATCGTCGGCAACATCGGCGCCAGCATCCAAACCTTGTTCGGCGGCAACATCACGCTTTACACCGAGCTTTGCGAAAAAGCCCGCGCCGACGCGCACAAGCTGATGATCGACCACGCAACGCAGCTCGCCGCCAACGCCATCATCGGCGTGCGCTACGACGCCAACGAGATTGCGCCCGGTGTGACCGAAGTGCTCGCCTACGGCACGGCGGTCTATATGGAGCCCTATAGAGGTTAGGGTTCTCAGCGTTTCAATTCCCACAACCGCACTCTGCGACTTTCTGGCTAGCTTCTTGACTCCCAATCGGGGAACCGTTAGTGGGTTACGCACTCCCATATCGGTATAGGAAGGTGTAATGATCCTCAGACTGTTCTTTCTCTCCCTGTTCGCTGCGGTTCTCCTGGGGCCGGCGCAGCCTCGGCCGGCGAGTGCGCAATCGACGCCTTACTTTCAGGGCAAGACCATAATGTTGATCCAGGGTCGCGAGCCCGGCGGCACGGGAGCTTTGCGCGTCCAAGCGGCCATTCCATTCTTGAAGAAGTATCTGCCCGGCGAACCTATTATTGTCACCCAGTTCATGGCCGGCGGCGGCGGGCGCAAGGCGACCAACTTCGTCGCCCGCAACGCCAAACCGGATGGTTTAACCATTGGCAACGTCGGCTCGGGGCTGGTCGCCAACGCGATTCTCGGCTCCATCGGCGTCGAATACGACCTCGACAAACTCATCTATCTTGGGGCCTCCAACAGTACGGCACAATATGTTTTCGCCACAAGCGCCAAGTTGGGTTTGGATAATATCGACAAATTGCGCGTCCGGCCGGGGATTCGTGTCGGCGCCCAGACCGTCGGCCACGATATCTATATTAACGGTCGTTTGTTCTCTTGGATCCTCGGTCTCAAAGAGCCGCGCTTTGTCACTGGTTTCTCCGGTCCCGAGCTTGATCTTGCCATCGACCGCAACGAGCTCGACGCCCGCGCCAACATCCCCGACACTGTCTTACAGCGCAATGCCGATATGATTGAAAAACGGGCGCTCAATTTTCACGCGATCATCCAGATCCCCAAGGAGGATCGCCACCCCCATCCGCTGTTCAATAAACTCCCCGAGCTGGAAACGTTCGCCAAAAGCGATCGCGAGAAAAAGATCCTCACCATGTTTCGCACCTTCCGGATGGTCGGCTCACCCTACATTTTGCCGCCGGGCACTCCGCCGGAAGCGGTGCAGCACTGGCGCGAAGCGATGCGCAAAACCTTTCGCGACCCGGCGTTCCTGAAAGAGTTCAAACGATTGTCGGCTGACGACGCGACGCCGCTGACGCCCGAGGCACAGGAGAAGGCGATCAAAGAGATACCGCGTGATGCCGAAGCCATCGCGACATTCAACAAGATCGCCGGCGGCGATCCGTTACCGGCGCGGTAGGAAAATGAACGCGTTCAAACCGTTCCAGCCCTCTTTCGGAGGTTCACGGCTGGAACCAAAACAGGAGGGTTGGCATGAATCTACTCTTTAGCGTGCTCGCGACGTTGGCATTGTTCCTGTCACTGCCGCAATCGGTGGTTGCCCAGACGCCGTTTTACCAAGGCAAGACGATCACCATCGTTCAAGGCCGCGACCCGGGCGGCACCGGCGATCTGCGCGTGCGCGCGCTGGTGCCGTTTCTGCAAAATACATTCCGGGCAATCCGCAGATCATCATGGAGTTCATGCCCGGCGGCGGCAGCCGCAAGGCGGCCAATCATGTCTATCGAAGCGCCAAGCCGGACGGATTAACGATCGGCAACTTAAGCTCGGGGATGGTTTCGCTCGCCGTACTCGGTGAATCGGGCGTGTTATACGATATCGACAAATTCCATTATTTGGGCTCGCCCTATAGTACCTACCATTCGGTGTTCTTTACCCGCCGCGACGCTGGCTGGAACAGCCTGGGAAAACTACGCGCCGCCACCGGTGTCAAGATTGGCGGCCAGTCGCTGGGTTTTTCCACCTACAATGAAGGCCGGCTTTTTGGCTATATGCTGGGACTCAAAGATCCGCTGTTCATCGCTGCCTTCGGCGGCGCCGAGCTCGATCCGGCGGTTATGCGCGGCGAGATCGACGGTCGGGCGAGCGGTCCCGATACGGTGTTGCAGCGTAACCGTGATTTTATTGACAAGGGATTGGTTGATTTTCACGCCATCATGGAAACTCCCAAAGGCGACCGGCATCCGCATCCCTTCTTCGCCAAGCTCCCGGAGATCGAGACCTTTGCCAAGAACGACAAGGAACGCAAAATGCTCGCCCTGCAGCGCGGCTTTCGCGTCACTGGCACGCCGTTCATTTTACCTCCCGGGACGCCGAAGGACCGTTTCGACATCTTGAAAGACGCCTTCCGCAAGACTTATTTAGACCCCGAGTTCGCCAAGTCTTATCACAAAACCACCGGTGACGATCCGTCGCCGCTTTTGCCGGAAAACCACGAGAAGGCGATCCGGGAAATACCGCGGGATGCGGAGGCCATCGAGTTGTTTAAAATCATCGCGGGGCCGAAGAAGCTGCCGCCACGGTAGTTGGAAAAGGGGTTCAAACCGTTCAATCCGTTCAACCGCTGCCGCTCCGTTCAAGCCGTTGTCGGAGCGGCGGAGCGAAACCGATTGAACGAGTTACAGTCGCAATGGAGGCTCTATGATGAAAGCACTCGTGCTTGTCGGTTGCGTCCTCTTACTATTGATCGCACCCGCGCCGGCTCAATCCCAGGCCAACTTCTACGAAGGCAAGACTGTCACGCTGATCGCCACCACCGCCCCCGGCGGCAGCGGCGATCTGCGCATCAAGGCGATGGTCCCCTTCCTGCGCAAACATATCGCCGGCAATCCCAACGTCGTCATGGAGTACGTCGACGGCGGCGGCGGGCGCAAAGGCGCCAACCAGCTCTACAACAGCGCCAAACCCGACGGCCTCACCATTGGAGCGGCCAGTGGCGGCATCGTCGCCCTGGGCATCATGCGTGAGCAAGGGGTCAGCTACGACGTCGACAAGTTCACCTACCTGGGCACACCTGAGAATGAGAACCACGCGATCCTCTACACCCGAGCCGACCTCGGCCTCGACACCCTGGAAAAATTACGCGCTAAAGCCGGCATCCGCATCGGCGGCCAAACCGTCGGCCACACCTCTTACGTCGCGGGGCGCTTGTTTGCCCACTTGATGGACTTGAAGGATCCCAAATTCGTCGTTGGCTACACTTCCCCCGAAGTGGACGTGGCGCTGATGAGCGGCGAGGTCGACGCCCGGGCCAATTCCGCAGTCTCGGCGCTGCGCCGCAACCCGGAGTGGCTCGACAAAAAGATCATGCACTTCCACGCCATCATGGAAATCCCCAAAGGGTTAAAGTTCCCCAAGCTCGCCCACCTGCCCGAGATTGAAAGCTTCGCCAAGAACGACCGCGAGAGAAAAGTGCTCGCCGTCTGGCGCGCCTTTCGCGGCGTCGGCTCGCCCTATATCCTGCCGCCGGGCGTGCCTAAGGATCGCGTCGCCATCCTCGAAGAGGCGATGGGCAAGATTTTCAAAGACCCGGAGTTTCCGAAATATTTTCGCAAGCTCGTGGAGGACGAGCCATCGCCGATGGGCGGAGCGGAATTGACCCGGCTCGTGCGCGAGATGCCGCGTGACGCGGAGGTGCAGGATCTGCTGAGAAAACTATCCGGCGCCGGACCGTTGCCACCGCGCTAGCGCGCCGCGATCGAACCAGCACATAGGGTCGAACGCCCAGACAGGGCCGCGAGGAGGAGTTGTGCTGCGAAGATCACTCGCTGTTTTTTTCTTGTTGCTGGGAGTAGCGTCGGCACCGGCGCAAACCAGCTTCTACAAGGACAAGACCATCACGCTGGTGGCGGGAACAACCCCCGGCAGCCAGTACGACGCCCACGCCCGGCTGATCGCCCAGCATTGGGGCAAACATATCCCCGGTCATCCCAACATCATCGTGCAAAACATGCCGGGTGCCGGCTCGCTCATCGCCGCCAACCATCTCTACAACATGGCCAAGCCCGACGGTTTGACGGTCACGTCGATTGTGCCGAGCATCTATTTCAACCAACTGGCCGCGCGTCCGGAAGTGCGCTTCGATTTTGCCAAGTATAACTGGATCGGCAGCGTCGATCGCTCGGATGTCCTGATTTACGTGCGCTCCGACACGCCGTTCAAAACTATTTACGACGTGCGCCAACTGACGCCGCCGCCCAAATGCACCGCCACCGGCAGCGGCACCGTGGGCCATTACGTGCCCAAGCTTGTGAACGAAGCCATCGGCACCAAATTCGATCAGATCGTCGGCTATCCGGGCGGACCGGAAATGGATCTCGCCTTCGAAAAAAATGAAGCCCAGTGCCGCGCCAACACGCTGGCGGCGTGGTTCAGCGGCGAGCCCTATCGCGGCTGGCATGCCAAAGGCTTCGCCCATGTGCTGATTCAGACCGGTCGCAAGCGGGATGAACGCCTGGCGCAGGTGCCGACCTTGGGCGAGCTGATGGACGAGTTTAAGACTGACCAGATCACCCGCCGCTTCGCCAATGTTGCGCTCGCCTCCGGGGAGCTTGGCCGGCCTTATTTGCTGCCGCCTGGGATTCCCGCCGAGCGACTGCGAACGCTGCGCGAGTCCTTCGTGAAACTCATGGATGATCCGGCCTTTCGCGGCGATGTGAAGAAGCGCGGCCTCGAAGTCGAGCCCACAAGGGGTGAAGAGTTGGAGAAGCTCGCGCGCCAAGTGATGAGCCAACCGGCGGAAGTCATCGAGCGAGTGAAAGTGCTTATGGCGAAATAGAGCGTGCAGCGACGTTAGAAATAGTTTCACAGTCCTTCGGAGGTCGATCATGCATCGGCACAGGATGGTGGCAGTAATGTTGTCGGCGGCAACGATGTGCTTCGCGGCTGCCGCCTATGGCCAAGGCAATTTCTTCGAGGGCAAAACGGTGCGCTTTCTCGTCGGTTTTACGCCCGGCGGCTCCTACGATTTATGGGCCCGGGTGATCGCCACTCAGATGGGCAAGTACATTCCTGGCAACCCTACTTTCGTGGTGCAAAACATGAGCGGCGGTGGCTCGATGGTGGCGGCCAATTATGTCCACAACGTGGCCAAGGCCGATGGCTTGACCTTCGCAACCGTGACTCCCGGCCTCTACACCGAGCAGCTGCTCGGGCGCAAAGAGGTTCAGTACGATTGGTTCAAGCTGTCCTATTTGGGCTCGCCGGAGCGCACCGCGCGGATTTTTTACATCCGCGCGGATACACCCTACAAGACCATCGAAGATTTGCGCACAGCCGCTGAGCCGGCAAAGTGCGGCGTTACCGGCCTGGGCACCGCGAGCTACTATTGGCCCAAGTTGTTGGGCGAGATCGTCGGTTTCAAGCTCAATTTAATCACCGGCTATCAGGGCTCCAGCGATGTCAATTTGGCGCTCGAGCGCGGCGAGGTGCATTGCTGGGGCGGCACCGTGCAAGCGAGTTTCGGCAGTGAGCCGGGCCGCACTTGGATGAAAAACGGCTTTGTCCGAGTCCTCGCCCAGGGCGGCCCCAAGCGCGATCCTCGGCTGCCCGATGTGCCGACGATCTGGGAGCTCTTGGACAAACACAATAAGAATCAAGCCCTGCGCGGACTCACCCGAGTCTTGCTCGCGCCAGATGACATGGGCCGGCCGTTTTTCGGACCGCCCCGCATTGCGGTGGAGCGCATGAAAATTCTGCGCTCGGCGTTTACAAAAGTTTTGAGCGACCCCGACGTCCTGGCCGACGCCCGCAAGAAGGGCCTCGAAGCCGCGACCGTGAGCGGCGATGAAATGGACGCGCTGGTAAAAGAACTGGTTCAACCTGCGGAAGCGATTCAGCGGATGAGAGCGTTTTTGCAGAACTAACCAAGGAGGCTGTTATGACAGGGCGCACAATCGTTGTCGGATTATTGGTCGCCACGTGGGCGGCATGCAGCGTCGCGTGCGGCAGATTTGTAGCTCCGGTTTACGCCCAGGCCGATTTCTACAAAGGCAAGACCATCACGCTGGTGCACGGCCGATCCACCGGCGGCTCGGGCGACTTTCGCGCCCGCGCGGTGGTGCCGTTCCTGCAAAAGTATATTCCGGGTAACCCGAACATTGTGCAGGAGTACATGGACGGCGCCGGCGGGCGCAAGGCGGCCAACTATATTTACAACACGGCGAAGCCCGATGGTCTGACCATCGGCAGCGTTGGCGGCGGGGTGGTGGCGAGCGCCCTGCTTGGTGAGACCGGTGTGCAGTACGATCTCGACAAGCTGCACTTCGTCGGCACGCCGTATAGCGCCAGCCACTATGTGCTGATCACGCGGCGCGAATCCGGCTTAACGACGCTCGACAAGCTGCGTCAAGCGACCGGCCTGCGGATCGGCTCCCAAGCGGTCGGCCACAGCAATTACACCATCGGCCGCATCATGACTTGGCTCTTGGGCCTCAAAGACACCAAGGAAGTGATCGGCTTTACCAACCCGGAGCGGCGCGCCGCTTTGATCAACGGCGAGATCGATGGCTACGCGGTCTCCGATAGCGGCGTGCTGCCGGAGTGGCTGGAGAAGCGCTTGGTCGATGTCCAGGTCATCCTCGCGGTGCCGCGTGACTTGAAGCATCCGACTTTTCACAACGTGCCGGAGCTCGACGGATTCGCCAAAAACGAGCGCGAGCGCAGGATCGTCACCATGTACCGCAACTTCAGTTTGACCGGCGCGCCGTTTATTCTGCCGCCGGCCATGCCCAAGGAGCGCATCGAAATTATCAAGGAAGCGCTGCGCAAAGCTTTCAAAGATCCGGCCTTTGTCCAGGAGTATCGCAAGCTGGTGGGCGATGACCCGAGTCCGCTCATGCCGGAGGAAAACGAAAAATCGATCCGCGAATTGCCGAGGGATAAAGAGACCGTCGAGCTTTACAAAAAGTTCGCCGGGGCAGGTTCTATTCCACCGCGTTGAAACAACGTGGAAATTCCGGTATTAGCTTGCGACATTTATGATCGTCTAATGATCGTGACCCCATAACTCATCACAAGGAGCACTCGATGAATCCAAAGAGACTGACGTTGTTCCTGGGCCTGGCAATCGCCATGGCTTCCCTACCCCAGGAAGGGCTTACCCAAGCGCCATTTTATAAAGACAAGGCGCTGACCATCGTGCATGGCCGGGCCGCCGGCGGCTCGGGCGACTTGCGCGTGCGAGCGGTGGCGCCGTTTCTGAAAAAATATCTGCCCGGCAATCCGGCCATCGTGCACGATTTCATGGATGGCGGCGGCGGGCGCAAGGCGGCCAATTACATTTATAACAACGCCAAGCCGGATGGGCTGACCATCGGCAACGTCGGCGGCGGTGTCATCGCCAACGCGGCGCTGGGCGAATCGGGCGTGCAGTACGATCTGGGCAAGATGCCGTTTATCGGCTCGCCCTACAGCGCCACCCACTATGTCTTGATTTCTCGGCGCCAGGCGGGCTGGAATACCCTCGATAAGTTGCGCGACGCCGGCAGCGTCCGCTTCGGCTCGCAGAACGTCGGCCACACCAACTATAATATCGCTCGCATCGTCAGTTGGCTCATCGGCACGAAAAACCACAAGGACGTGACCGGTTTCTCGATTCCTGAGCGCGACGTGGCGTTGATGCAAGGGGAGATCGATGCGGTGGTGTCATCCGATGATTTGCTGGCGCGCAACAAAGAATGGCTCGACAAAAAGCTCGTCGACTTGCACGTGATCGTGGCGATACCGCGCGAGGTGAAGCACCCGCAATTTTCCTACTTGCCGGAGATCGACGGTTTCATAAAGAACGAGCGGGAGCGCAAGCTCCTGACCATGTTCCGCACTTTTCGCCTCGCCGGCTCGCCGTTTATCCTGCCTCCGGGGACGCCGCCCGAGCGCATCGCGATGCTCAAAACTGCATTGGTCAGAACCTTCAACGACAAAGAATTTTACAAAGAGTATAACAAAGTGGTCGGCGAAGATCCGACGCCGTTGATGCCGGACGCCAACGAAAAGGCGGTCCGCGAACTGCCGCGCGATCCGGAAACGATCGAGTTGTTCAAGAAATTTGCTGGGGCGGGGCCGTTGCCGCCGCGCTAACGGCTGGAAATTTGCGCTAAGGTAGAAGAGGAAACATGTTCCGGCTACTTGTTATCAGTGCGGTGCTATTGTTCTCGAACAGTTCCGTCGTTGCCCAGCAGCCTTTTTACCAAGGCAAGACCATCACCATGATCGCCAGCACGGCGCCGGGCGGTACCGGCGATTTGCGTGTCAAAGCTCTGGTGCCCACGCTGAAGAAACATATCCCCGGCAACCCGACGATCATTATGGAATACATAGACGGTGGCGGCGGGCGCAAGGGAGCGAACTATCTCTACCGCAACGCCAAGCCGGACGGTTTGACGATAGGCGCGCTGAGCGGCGGCATCGTTGGCCTGCAGGTGATGGGCGAGAGCGGCGTCCTGTATGACATCGACAAGTTCATTCAACTGGGCTCACCGGAGAGCACCAATCACTACACGATCTATAGCCGTAAAGAGTTGGGCGCGACCAGCGTCGAGAATCTGCGCGCGATCAGCGGCATCCGCATCGGCGCGCAGTCGGTGGGCCATGTTTCTTATATTGCCGGGAGGTTATTCGCGTATCTGTTCGGTTTGAAGCAGCCGCAGTTCATCGCCGGGTATACGGCGCCGGAGGTCGACGCGGCGCTGATGCGCGGCGAGCTCGACGCACGCTCTAATAACGCTTCGTCGGTGCTGCGGCGCAATCCGGATTGGCTCGACAAAGGCGTGATGAATTTTCATTCGATCCTGGAAGTGCCCAAAGGAGTGAAGCATGACAAGCTCGGCCACTTGCCGGAGATCGAAACCTTCGCGAGAAACGCCAAGGAGCGCAAGCTGGTCAACATGTGGCGCGTCTTTCGGCTGGTCGGCTCGCCCTACATGCTGCCGCCGGGCACGCCGAAGGATCGCGTCGATATTTTGCAGGAGGCGTTCCGCAAGACCTACAAGGACCCGGAGTTTCATAAAGAATTCTTGAAACTGGTCGGCGATGACGCCGAACCGCTGATGCCCGAGGATTTGGCGAAGGCGATCAAGGACATGCCGCGCGATCCGGAAGTGGTTGCTTTGTTAAAAGACCTCGCGGGGGCGCGGCCATTACCGTCGCGCTAGCGCGCGACGGGGTTCAAATAGTTCAAACCGTTCAATCGCTTCGCGCCGTTCAAGCCCCCCTACCACTGCGTCGCGGGTGAAGAGACAAAGAGCGTTGATTTTAAATCCGAAGTACCTGATGCATCTTCCCGCCGGATTTGATATGGGAGATGAGCCGCGAAACGGCCAGGTGGCCGCCGCACAATTGTAAAGGACAACTCCCATGGAAGCTTCGTTATTCGACGCCGCTATCAAAGGCTTCATGAACATCCTGCAGTTGAAGGTGTTCCTGGCCATGATGATTGGCGTCAGCATCGGCACCTTCACCGCCGTCGCGCCTCAGGGCTTGGGTATACCGCTAGTCTACGCCATTCTTCTACCTGTAGTGATCAAATGGGAGCCGCTCACCGGCATCGCGCTGTTGATCGGCGCCAGCTCGGTGAGCGCGATCTGCGCGGCCTATTTGCCGATCCTATTTGGCATCCCCGGCGGCTCCGGCTCGCAGGCCACCGTGCTCGACGGTTATCCGATGGGCAAGCGCGGCGAAGCGCGGCGCGCCTTGGGCGCATCGTTCATGGCCGGCGGCCTTGGTTGTCTGATCGGCACGGCGACACTCATCGTCGCTGTCCCGGCGGCAAAGCCGTTGATCTACCTCATGGGCTCGCCGGAGCTGTTCGTCATCATGCTCTGGGGCTTGAGCATGGTCGCCGTGCTCGCCGGCAAGCGGCCGCTGAAGGGATTAATCGCTACGGCGTTGGGCTTGCTGCTCGCCACGGTCGGCCAACAGGCGCAAAGCGGCGTCATGCGTTTTGTCTACGATCAGCCTTACCTGCTCGACGGCATGTCGATCAGCATCATGGCACTGGCGCTCTTCGGCGTTCCTTCCGCGCTCGATCTCGCCTTGACCAAATTGGGCGTCGAACAGCAGCCGGCCCCGCTCAAGGGCAGCTTGTTTGACGGCGTCAAAGACACAATTAAAGAATGGTGGCTCGTGGTACGTTGTAGTTTCGTTGGTGTCTGGGTGGGCATCGTGCCTGGCTTGGGCTCGCAGGTGGTCGATTGGCTCGCCTACGGCCATGCGGCGCAGAGCTGCAAAGGCGGGCGGCAGACTTTTGGCACCGGTGACGTGCGCGGCGTCATCGCCCCGGAAAGCGCCAACGACGCCAAGGACGGCGGCGATCTTGTGACGACGCTGCTGCTCGGATTCCCCCAGGGCGTGAGCACCGCGCTATTCATCGTCGCCCTGCTCGCCTGGGGCTTTGTGCCAGGTCCCGAGATGATCAAGAAAAATCCCGAAGTCATCTATAGCGTGATCTGGATCCAGGGCATCGCCGGCATCGCCGGCACCCTCGTCGGGTTCTGCTTGGCCGCCCAACTCGCCAAGCTTGCCGAGGTCCGTTACAGCTTCATGGTGCCGATCATGTTCCTGTTCATCTTGATGGGTGCCTATAGTGTTAACCGCGACCCCTTGGATCTGCTGGTGGTCGTCGGCTTCGGCTTTTTGGGCTATTTCATGCGCCGCGCCGGTTATCCGCGTCCGGCGATGATTCTGGGTTTGGTGCTTGGCGACCTGATGGAAAAATATCTCTACCGCTCGGTGGCGAGCTACGGCTTTACCTGGCTCGCCCGGCCGGGCGTCATCGTGATCTTCATCATCGCCGCGGTGTCGCTGTTCTTCACACTGCGCGGCAAGATGCGAGCGAGCGAAAAAGACTCGGAAGCAACTTTTAGCGGTGCGGTGGGGAGGTCGGGCGATGAGAACTAATTTTGCGCTATTTCTCTTGGCGATTTTCGCCATTGCGACGGTGAGCGGCTGGGACTGGCCGAACATCGCCAAGATCATGCCGGTCTACGTTGCGGCGATACCTGGGTTGATCATGGTGATCGTTCAGCTCTACCGCGAGTTTACTGGATATGAGCGAAGGGTCGCTACTTCCGGCGTTGAAATGGACGATACCGGCAGCGCCGATCTGGACGAAGCTACCGAGCGGCAGCGCACCATCGCCTACTTTGCCTGGTTCATCGGCGGCGCGATTGGTATCTGGCTCATCGGTATTGTCTACGCATTGCCGTTGTTAGTATTTCTCTACGCCCTCATCGAAGGTGGCGAAAAATGGTACACCTCGCTGATCCTCGGTGTCTGCGCCTACGCCATGCTCTGGGGGTTGTTTGAGTATATGCTCGAGACGCGCTGGCCGGCGGGAATCCTCTTTGGATAAGACAATTTTGGATTTTCGATTTTGGATTGTCGGATTACTGATCTCCCCTTTATGTCTCACACTCCCTAGTTGAGTCGATCTTGACTGGCCCCTTCCGACAATCCAAAATCCAAAATAGAAAAGGCGCTTGCATGGTCCCACTGACGCATCAACTCAAACTAGTCACATTCACATTACTCCTTGTCACTTTTCCAATCCCCGCCTTTTCCCAAACGCCCTACTTCCAAGGCAAGACCATCAAGATCATTCGCGGCGGTGAGCCGGGCGGCACCGGCGACATGCAGGCGCGGGCGCTGATTCCCTATTTGAAAAAACATATTCCCGGCAACCCGACGATCATCGTGGAGAACATGCCGGGTGCCGCTGGGCGCAAAGCGGCCAACTATATCTATTTGACAGCGAAGCCCGATGGCTTGTCGATCGGCGCCGTGGGCGCGGGCCTGGTCGCTGGCCATATTCTCGAGTTGGCCGGCACGCAATACGACATCGATAAATTGGTGTACTTAGGCTCCACCGAAAGCGGCGACCCCTACGTGTTTGTCAGCCGCAACAAGGGTGGCTTTCAAACTATCGACAAATTGCGCGCTGCCACCGGTGTGCGCATCGGTGCCCAGGCGGTGGGCCATCCGATTTACGTGAGCGGGCGGCTGTTCGCCTATGTGCTGGGTTTGAGAGAACCGCGCATGGTCTTGGGCTACGGCGGGATTGAGCTGGATGCCGCGTTGGCCAACGGCGAAGTCGATGTGCGCGCTAACGGCGCGGACACGATCCTATCGCGCAGCCGCGGTGACATGGACAAGGGCGAGCTGCAGTCTCATGCCTCCATCAGCATCCCCAAAGGCCGCTATGCGCAGGGGTTACCGAAAGCGCCGGAGCTCGACACCTTCGCCAAGAGCGACAAGGAGCGCCAGTTGATCGACTTGTTTCGCACCTTTCTCTACCCACGCTGGCCTTACCTTTTGCCGCCGGCGACGCCGAAAGACATCGTTGCGACGCTGCGCGGGGCGATGGCCAACGCGTTGAAAGATCCGGAGTTTCATAAGGAGTTCAAAAAGCTGATGTCCACGGATGCTACGCCGTTAACCGGAGAGCAATTGGATAAGGCGATCCGTAGCCTGCCGCGTAATCCGGAAACCGTGGAGCTCTACAAGAAATTAGCGGATCAGGGACCATTACCGCCGCGCTAAAAATCGTGCTCGTTGTTCGTGCTCGTTTCTCGTTATCGGAGTTTGGGCGATCGCGGGTCACGAACACGAGCCTGGGCCTGGGCGCCAAGGAGGTTTTATGTTGTTGAGACTGCCTCTCGTGCTCATTGTTCTCTGCTCGGTCAGTTCGGCACTGGGCCAGACTCCTTTCTACAAAGACAAAACCATTACCATCGTGCAGGGCACCGAGCCCGGCGGCAGCTCGGACGTGATGACCCGGGCGCTGATGCCGTTCATGAAAAAGTACATGCCGGGCGAGCCCAACATAATTTCCGAATACATGCCGGGCGGCGGCGGCATGAAAGCAGCCAATCATATTTACAGAAACGCCAAACCCGATGGTCTAACCATAGGACGGATCGGCGGCGGCCTGGTCGCCAATGCCCTGCTGGGCGAAAAAGGCGCGCAGTACGATTTAGGCAAGTTCATCTATCTCGGCTCGCCACACAGCACCTATCACTGGGTTTTCATCACCCGCAAAGATGCCGGCTTCAAGAACATCGAAGCGCTGCGTTCGGCCACCGGCGTGCGGATCGGCGCGCAGACCGTCGGCCACTCCAACTATTTCGTCGGCCGGTTATTCGCCATGCTCATGGGCTTTAAAGATCCGAAAATGGTGGTCGGCTACTCGGGTACCGAGCTCGACCTGGCGCTTGAGCGCGGTGAGATCGACGGCCGTATCAACAATCCCGACACGCTGGTGATCCGAAACGCCGAATGGCTCGCCAAGGGATTGATCAACATTCACGCCATCATGGAAGTGCCGCGCGGTTTGAAACAGCCGGGGTTCGACAAGCTCCCTGAGATCGAAGAGTTCGCCAAAAACGAGCGCGAGAAGCGACTGCTGGCGATGGTGCGCGCCTTTCGCCAGGTGGGAACGCCGTCGCTGCTGCCGCCTGGAACCCCGGCCGAGCAGGTGAAAACCCTCCGTGAAGCCACGGCGCGCATGTACAAAGATCCGGAGTTTCAAAAAGAGTACAAGAAAATGGTCGGCGAAGAACCTTCGCCCATTCTCGGCGAGGACATGGAACGGACAATTAGAGAGCTGCCGCGAGATCCGGAAATCGTCGAGCTGTTCAAGAAGCTAAACGCCGCCGGCCCGGTGCCGGCGCGGTAGCAATAAATGGTCTAAGCCGTGCCAATGATTCGTCCCGCGGTGTCCTGCGCACAGCGGGCTAAACCCCATCCCCATCTTGATACTCCCCCACCACGCGAGGTAGGAAATTAGTAATGGCAGAAGTTCAAACCTCCGGTTCCGGCAGAGCCAGGCGGTTGAATTGAACGGAGCGCCAGGGTTGAACGGTTTGATCCCCCAGGAAGGACCCATGACAAAAATTGTGTTGCTGCTGTCCGCTGCTATTTCCCTCTATGCGGCGCCTGGCTTTGCCCAAGCCAATTTTTACCAGGGCAAGCATCTCCTGTTGATCGTCGGCTCCGGCCCTGGCGGCATGGGTGATCTGCGGGCACGGGCGCTGGCCCTTGGGCTGACCCGCCATATCCCTGGCAATCCGCCCGTTGTGTTTCAGTACATGGGCGGCGGCGGCGGGCGGCGCGCGGTCAATCACATTTACAACAACGTCAAACCCGATGGACTGACATTGTTGCGCGTTAGCAGCAGCATCATCCCCTATGCGGTCCTGGGCGAGACCGGGGTGCAGTACGACATCGATAAGTTGAATTACTTGGGCGCCACCGAGCATCAGCTTTTTTATATGTTTGTGACCCGAAAAGGCGCGGGTATTAATAGCTTGGCCAAGCTGCGCAGCACCCCTGGCATTCGCATCGGCAGCAACCCGGTGGGCCACACCGGCTATTTGCAGAGCCGGATGGCCGCCTACTTTCTCGACATGAAGGATCCCCGGATCGTTCCTGGCTTCGAAGGCAAAGACCTCGACGTGGCCATGGCGGCGGGTGAGGTCGATGCGCGCATCGCCTCCACCGGGACGGTGACACAAAACGACTTGCTATCGAAGAACCTCGCCGACTTTCACTTCACCATCGAGATTCCGCGGGGCAGGAAAGACCCGCGGTTCACGCATCTGAAGCTGCCCGAGCTGTCGACTTTTGCCAAGTCGGATCGCGAGCGAAAAATCATCGCCATGGCCGAGGGCTTTCGCGTTGTCGGGACTATCTTGATGGCACCGCCAGGGACGCCTAAAGACCGGCTCGATATATTGCGTGACGCAGTGCGCAAGACTAATGACGACCCGCAATTTGCCGCCGACTACAAGCGGCTCACCGGCGGCGACGATCCAACTCCGCTCGATCCCGAAGAGCAGGGAAAGTTCGTGCGCAACATCCCGCGCGACCCGGAGATCATCGAGTTTTTCAAGAAATTTGCCGCGACGGCGCCGCTGCCGCCGCGCTGAGAACGACCGCCGACCGGGCGGATTCCAGTTCAACCACAAGCAAGAGGCGATTTATCAATCGCCCCTTGCTTGTGGTTTATCGAATACTCGCTACAATGCGTTCATTTCTCATTTAGGAGAGATCGAACCCTATGGCTACTGCCTTTTCGGTGGTGATACTCGCGGTTTGCTTCGCGCTGCCGGCGTCCGTCACGGCACAAACGGACAGAGCTGCGCCTGAGGACGTCCGTATCTTGGAGGTGGTGGATCGGCTGCGGGAAATCATCCAGCAGGCGGAGCGCAACCGCAGCACCGATCGGGCGACCCTGGGCGCGCTCAGAGACGTGGTCAACACCTACGATTGGCCTTGGCGAAGGAAGCTGTTGTTCGACGACTTCGGCGACGGCAATTTCACGGCCAACCCGGCTTGGACGGTGAGTCGCGGCGACTTTCGGGTCGTGCGCGGTTTGGGGCTGCAAACCTCCGGCAGAGGCGATGCCGTTGTGAGTCCTGGCCCAGCCGATGGCGGCACTGGTCCTGGGTCTGGCGGTCCCTCCGTCATTGAAGGAATTCTCGGCGGTATTTTAAAGGGCGTGTTCGAGCGCGGCCCGTCAACTCAATTCCGAGCCAACACCGTAGCCGCTGAGATTTTCACGCCGGTGGCCATCGGCAACGCGTTCGCCGTGCGCGTGCGCATGGCAAGCCGCGAGCTCAATCCGAGCGGCTCGCGCATCGAGTTTGGACCCTTTCGAGGTACAGACAGGGATTGGGGTTATCGTCTGGCGCACAATCCCGGACAGCGACCAGGCTGGGAATTGATACGGCTCTCGCCTGGCCGCTCGGCCATCGTCGAAAAGTTTAACGGCGCCGCCGGCATGGGTGACGGCAAAGCACGTAACGTCGAATGGCGCCGCGACCGCGACGGCAACATGCAGGTGCTAGTCGATGGCACTGAAATTTTTCGCACCGTGGATCGCGGCAACGACGTGTTCGATGGCTTTGCCATCGTCAACAGCGGCGGACAGTATAACTTCGAGCGGATCGAGGTCTTCGGCGCCGAGCGTTGAATTAATTAACCGCAAAGAACGCAAAAAAATCGCATGTAGGGTTGCGATTAATCGCGCCCGCCTGTGCCGGCCCGGATTATTCATCGCTGCGGCGCGATCGAAGTGAAACTCTTCCGGAGCGAAGGCAACAGATATCCGCTTCGACGCCGCCTTGTAGGGGCGACCGGCGGTCGCCCTGCTCTGCGAATCGCAGTGAAAAGGTCGAAGAGATGCCCAGCATCGGCGAATCAAACCGAACGATTTGCGCTGATGCCTGCGCTCCTCCAGAGTTCCACTTCGATCGACACAGTGTCACGGGTTTTCCCCGTCGCATGAATAATTCGGGCTAGTGATCGACCTTGCCAGTGCCAATGACGCGCTCTAGCGCGTTGGCGCTAATTTCACCTTCGCGAATCATCTTGATGTGGTCCGCCGCAACTTCGATGACGGTGGAGCCGCGCTGGGAGGTCAGCGTGCCGCCGTCGACGAAAACGTCTACTGTGGCGCTGAAATATTGCTTTGCTTCGCTTAACGTTCGCGCGGGTTCTTTGCCTGAGGGGTTGGCGCTGGTGGCGGTGAGCGGGTGGCCGAGCAATCTGACTAGCGCTCCGGCGATGGGCTGGCTGGAGATGCGCACGCCAATGCCGCCGGTGCGGCTCACCAGCGGGCGGGGGATGTCTTGGCGCGCTGGTAAGACGATCGTCAACGGACCGGGCCAGAAGTAGTCCATGAGCCGTTGGGCCAACGGCGGCACGCTGGCCACCAACCGGTCGAGCATGGCGATATCACCGACGAGCACTGGGAAAGGGTTGTTTAAGTCGCGGCCTTTGAGTTGAAACACCTTCTCGACCGCCGCAGGGTTCAGTGCGTCGGCGCCCAAGCCGTAGAGGGTTTCAGTGGGGAAAACGATGACATCGCCGCGCTTCAGTGCGGCGATGGTATTGGTGAGTTCGTTACTTCTGTCGTTCACTTTGCAGCTTGCGGTCCGGTTCCTCAATGCAGGGTTTAAACGCCAGACGCTAGACTCGAAACGCTAGACGCTCTGTAACGCCCTTTTCGCGATATCTTTCCGATAGTGCATGCCGTCCCAAGAAATTTGGCCAACGGCGCGATAGGCCTCCTCTACGGCGGCGGCGACGGTGGCGCCGCGCGCGGTGACGCCCAAGACGCGGCCGCCGTTGGTCTGCCAGGAGTCATTTTGTTTTGCCGTGCCAGCGTGGAAGACAAAGCCGCGCTGCCAATCTTTTAACTGAGCCAAGCCGCTGATGGTTTTGCCTTTGTCGTAGCTGCCGGGATAGCCCTGGGCACAGAGGACGATGCAGACCGCCGGCTCGTCGTGCCATTCGGCGTTTACTCGGTCGAGCTTGCCATCGATGGTGGCTTCGAGCAGCGGCACGATGTCGCTTTTTAAGCGCATCACGATCGGCTGACACTCGGGGTCGCCGAAGCGGGCGTTGAATTCCAAAACCTTGGGGCCGGTTTTGGTGATCATCAAGCCGGCATAGATCACGCCTCGATAGTCAATGTTTTGCTTTTTCAAACCGCCGAGCAGCGGCTTTAAGACTTCGGCGATGATGCGCTGATGCATCGCCGCCGTGATCACCGGCGCCGGCGAGTAGGCGCCCATGCCGCCGGTGTTGGGGCCCTGATCGTTGTCGAAAACACGCTTGTGGTCCTGCGACGAGGCGAGCGGCAATATGTGCGCGCCGTCGGTCAAGACCATAAATGATGCCTCTTCACCGTCGAGAAATTCTTCAATGACCAGTTTGTTACCGGCGTCGCCAAAGGATTTTTTGACGAGGATCTCGTCGATGGCCGCTTCGGCTTCATGCCGGTTTGCGCAGATGAGCACGCCCTTGCCAGCGGCGAGGCCGTCGGCTTTGACGACATAGGGCGGCTTTTGTTGGGCGAGATAGGCTTTCGCGCTGGCCGCATCGGTAAATGTGCCGAAGGCCGCGGTGGGGATACCGTTGTCGTCGAGGATCGCTTTGGCGAAGGCTTTGCTGCCTTCCAGCTGCGCGGCGGCTTTGTTCGGGCCGAAGATTCGCAGACCGCGTGATCCGAACCAGTCGCTGATTCCCAACGTCAGTGGAACCTCGGGACCGACGACCGTGAGGTCGATTTTTTCTTTGACGGCAAAATCGGCAAGCTTGTCGATTTGCTCCACGGCTATTGCAACGTTTTCGGCGATTTCGCCGATGCCGGCGCTCCCCGGCGCGCAATAGATCTTGCTCACGCGTGGGCTCTGGCTGATTTTCCAGACCAGGGCGTGTTCGCGGCCGCCGGAACCAACAACCAAAATTCGCATAATTAAAAGTTCAAAATTAAAAATTAAAAAAGCCGACACCGGAGCGCTTGGAGCTGATATCGAATGCTCGTTGAGCCCCTCCGTTTTCTTACTTTTTAATTTTGAATTTCTTCCTAGTGTCGAAAGTGCCTCATTCCAGTAAAAACCATCGCGACGCCGTGTTCATTGGCCGCGGCGATCACTTCTTCGTCTTTGATCGAGCCGCCGGGTTGGATGACTGCTTTAGCACCGGCGTTGGCGGCTTCATCCAAACCATCGCGGAAGGGGTAGAAAGCGTCCGATGCCACGGCCGAGCCTTTGAGGTCGAGGCCGTGGGTGGCGGCGCGCAGCACAGCGATCTTGGTCGAATCGATGCGGCTCATTTGCCCGGCGCCGACGCCTAAGACTTGATCGGGCGAGGCGAAGACGATGGTGTTCGATTTTACGTGACGGCAAACCCGCCAGGCGAAATCCAAAGCTTGGTACTCCGCTTCGGTCGGCACTCGTTTGGTTACGACCTTGCACTTGCGCACGTCCACGGTGCCGGTGTCCCAGTCTTGCAAAAGCACGCCGCCGCGCACGCGGCGGACGTCGTAGCCGCCGCCTTGGGGTTGGCTCATGTCGAGTTCTAGGAGCCGAATGTTGAGCAAGCGCTTTTGCGAGGAGAGGACAGCCTTGGCTTCGGGCGTATAGCTCGGCGCGATGACGATTTCGAGGAAAATATCTTTCAGCTCCTTGGCCAGCTCTTCGTCGACAGGGCGGTTGAACGCGAGCACACCGCCAAAGATCGAGACCGGGTCGCAAGCTTTGGCTTTGCGGAAAGAGTCGACGAGCGAGGTTTTCGAGAGCGCCACGCCGCACGGGTTGTTGTGCTTAATCGCTACCGTGGCGATGTCGGCAAATTCCATCACCGTGCTCAGCGCCGCGTCGGCGTCGAGAATATTATTAAAGGAGAGTTCTTTACCCTGGAACTGCTTGGCTTTGGCAATGGCCGGGCCGGTGTCGCCGCTGGTGCCGTAGAAGGCGGCGCTTTGGTGCGGGTTCTCGCCGTAGCGCATGTCTTGAAGTTTGTTGACTTGAATATTGACGGTGCTGCCCCAGCGCTGCGGCTGCATTGCATCGTCCAATGACGAGAAGTAGTTGGAGATCGCGCCGTCGTAGCGCGCGGTATGCTGAAACGCTTTACAGAAGAGCCGGAAGTGGGTTTCGGGCGCCAGCGAGCCGTTGTTGGCTTTTAGTTCGTTCAGGATCGGCTCGTAATCGGCCGGGTCGACGACGATGCCGACATGTTGATGATTTTTCGCCGCCGCGCGCACCATGCTCGGGCCGCCGATGTCGATGTTCTCGACGATCTCTTCAAAGCTCGCGCCGCGCGCCACGGTGGCTTCGAAGGGGTAGAGATTGACGACGACGAGATCGATGGGCGCGATGCCGTGCTCTTTCATCTTGGCAACATGTTCAGGATTGTCTCGGAGGGCGAGAATGCCGCCATGGATTTTTGGATGGAGCGTCTTGACCCGGCCGTCCATCATTTCCGGAAAGCCAGTCAACTCAGAAACGTCTTTGACGGGAATCTTGTTCTCGCGCAGCAGCGAAGCGGTGCCGCCGGTGGAAACCAATTCGATGCCGAGCTGGGAGAGCGCGCGGGAAAACTCGACGATGCCTTGTTTGTCTGAAACGCTAATGAGGGCGCGTTCAATCCTGCCCACAGTAGGAATCCTCCTAAGTATTGATGTGAATACGGGGAACGCGAGCGCCGACGAAAGTGAAGACCTCGTATGAAATTGTGCCGGTCCATGCGGCCATCTCGTCGGCAGTGATTTCCCCGCCGCCTTGACGACCGAGAAGCACAACTTCATCTCCCGATTGCACGTTGGCTATATCGGTAACATCCAGCATAGTCAAATCCATGCAGACGCGCCCAGCAACTCTGGCGCGTTGGCCGCGCACCAGCGCTTCGCCGCGATTGGAAAGCAGGCGCGAATAGCCATCGGCGTAGCCGATGGGCAGCGTGGCGATCAGACTCTCTCGCTCGGTAACGAAGGTTTGGCCGTAGCTAATGCTCGATCCGGGCGGGACTTTCTTGAGCTGCAGAATGCGTGTTTTCCACGCCATCACCGGTTTTAGAGTAACCTGTGCGGCCATCTCGCGCGACGGATAGCCGCCGTAGAGCATGATACCGGGGCGAACCATATCGAAATAGGCCGCCGGCTGCGTGATCGTCGCCGCGCTGTTAGCCAGGTGACAGTATTGCGGCGCGATGCCTTGTGCGCGCAGCTGTGCCACCAAATCAGCGAAGACCGCCAGTTGTTTTTTGGTATAAACGCCTTCGACGCTCTCCGCCGTGGAAAAATGGGAAAAGAGGCCTGCGATTTTAAGTGCGTTGAGTTTTTTGAGCTTGGGCAGCCAGTGAGCAACGTCACCGGCCGGCAGGCCGATGCGGCCCATGCCGGTGTCGACTTTTAGATGGACATGCAACGTTGTGCCACGCCGCTGGATCTCGACGTCGAGGCGCTTCATCGCATCGACGTCATGGACGACGGGTGTGAGTTTGTTGGCGAGAAGCTGATCGACTTGCTCAAGATAAACGCCGGCGAGAACGAGAATCGGCGCCGCGATATTGGCGCGACGCAGCTCGGTACCTTCTTCGAGCGTGGCGACGCCAAAGGCGTCACTACCAGCGCTCGCTAAGGTCTGCGCGACGGCCACGGCGTCATGGCCATAGCCGTTGGCTTTGACCATCGAGAGAATTTTTACTTTGTCGCCGACTTTGTCGCGGACTTGGCGTAGGTTCCAGCGCAGCGCATCGTGATCGATGAAACAAAGCGTCGGGCGTCCTGGCGGTGTGTGGGTCATGCAGGCTGACAACTATTTTACTTGAGAACCTGAGTTAGCGGGCTTGTCGGGGGTTAGCAGAATCACTTGTTCGCCGCTCGACGCCGCCAGCAGCATGCCTTGGCTTTCCAGGCCGCGCAGTTTGGCGGTTTCCAGATTGGCCACGACCACGATTTGTTTGCCGACCAGCTCTTGCGGTGTGTAGTGGCTGCGAATGCCGGCGCAGATTTGCCGCTGTTCATCGCCCAGATCGATCTGCAAAACCATCAGCTTGTCGGCGTTGGGATGGGGCTCGGCCGACTTCACGGTCGCGACCTTGAGCTCAACTTTGCGGAAATCTTCGATCGAGATCATTCACGTTCCTTCCAGGGCAGTTCTTGAAAGCTATCAGAATCATCTAGGCAAGAAAAGCAAAGCGCGGCGTGTCTTGACAAGCGCGAGAGCGATTTCGTATTAACAGTAACAGTTACTAATACAAAGGGAGGAGTTTTTATGGCAAAGCCATTAAATGGAACCAAGAGTCACGACAACCTCAAGGGCGCTTTCGCCGGCGAGTCGCAGGCGAACCGGCGTTACCTGTACTTTGCACGGGTGGCGGACATTGAAGGTTATCCCGATGTCGGCGGTCTGTTCCGCGACACCTCGGAGGCGGAAACCGGCCACGCCTTCGGTCATTTGGATTTCTTGAAGGAAGTCGGCGACCCCTGCACCGGCGTGCCGATCGGCACCACGGCGAAGAACCTGAAATCGGCCGTCGAAGGCGAGACCTACGAGTACACTGAAATGTACCCGGGCTTTGCCAAGACCGCGCGCGACGAGGGCTTGCCGGAATTGGCCGAGTGGTTTGAGACTCTCGCCAAGGCCGAAAAATCCCACGCTGGCCGCTTCCAAAAAGGGCTCGACACCCTGGGCTAAGCGGATTGTCCTGTGGAGCCCGGCATCGACGCGTGGGGGTACTCATACGTCGATGCTGGGAACCACCTTGGTCGAACGTTCCTCTCATACCTGCACTGTTCGAACGCGAACTGATTTCACTATGGCGGTCAGAACTTAAAATGAAACCTGTGGGGCTCGACGATATCCTGGGCTTTAGCGCTTACGAGAAAGTGCGCCAGGAGTTTCGCCAAAAGATTATCGAACTCAAGCAGAAGCGGCGGGTTTCGGTGGGGGATAAGGTCTCACTCGTGTTTGAAAACCGTGACACGGTGATCTTTCAAATCCAAGAAATGCTGCGCGCCGAGCGGATTACCGATTTGGACAAGATTCGCGAAGAGATCTCGGTTTACAATCAATTCCTGCCGGTGGGATCCGAGCTCAGCGCGACGTTATTTCTCGAAATCGAGGACCAATCCCATTTGCGCGACGATCTGCTCAAGTTCCAGGGCATCGATGAAGCGGTTTATTTGAAAATCGGCGCGCACAAGATACCGGCGCAGTTCGAAGAAGGCCGGAGCAAGGAAGACAAGATCAGCGCCGTCCAATATGTGCGTTTCCCGTTTAGCGCCGAGGAACGCAAGGCCTTTCTCGAAGGACAACCGAGCGAGTTGTCGGTGGACCATCCCAACTACAAGGCGGCGATCTTGCTCAAGCCCGAAGTGCAAAAGGCTTTGGCGGCCGACCTGATGGAGCCATAAGATGGCGCACGTGAGCAAGCAGGCAAGAAACACCAAGCAACTGGAAGTCATCTGGGCTGCCCTCCGGCATGACAAGTCGCACCCGACCGCCGACCAGGTCTACCAGAAGGTGCGGCGCAAGCTGCCGAACATCAGTCTCGGCACGGTCTATCGCAATTTGCAGAAGTTGGTGGCTGAGAACCGGCTGCAAGTGTTGATCTTGGGGCGCAGCCAGCATTTCGATCCGCTGGTGGAGCGCCATCAACATTTTATCTGCGAACGATGCGAACAGGTTTACGATGTGCTGGTCGATCACCAAAAAGAAATCAAGCCCGCCAAACTGCCCCACGAAGGTTTCAAAGTCACGTCCCACCAACTGGCTTTCTACGGCACCTGCAAAGAGTGCTCGCGCTAGACCGGCTGTTAGCAGCGAACTTTAATCTTGAACCGAACCCGGCGCCGCGATAAGTTCGGGCTTCGAGGCGCGCTATGACCGAGGTTTACCTACCTGCCGAGTCGCAAAAGCGTTTGCTTGAGATTGCTCGCATGACGCTCTGCCGATTCGTTTGCCACCAGCCGCTCGACATCGAGAGCCCCGACGATCTTTATCTCACCAGCGACGACTACGGCGCCTTTGTCAGCCTGTTCAAAGGCGAGGAGCTGCGCGGCTGCGTGGGCACGTGCACGCCGCATCACCCGCTCTACGAAACCGTGATCGACATGACCCAAGCGGCGGCGTCGCGCGATAGTCGCATGGCGCCGATTGGCGCGCAGGAGCTCGGCGAGATTCAACTGGACATCACGGTGATCTCCCGGTTGGTCAAAGCCGAAGCGCCGCTCAAGCTTGTGGTGGGCAAGCATGGACTGCACGTCGCCAGTGGCCGGTCGCGCGGCGTGTTATTGCCGCAGGTGGCCAGTGAACGGGGCTGGGACATGGAGACTTTTCTCGCGCAGACTTGCGTGAAGGCGGGTTTGAAAAGAGAAGCTTGGCTTAGTCCCGACACGGAAGTTTCGTCATTTACGGCATTGATCATCGAGGAGCATGTATGAAGCGGCGCAATTTTGTCGGCCTGTTGGCGGGCGGTCTATTGCTGCATCTGCGCGATGCCGCCCAGGCGTTTTGCAATCCATCGTTGGTGCAGCTGATTGGCCAGGGGCGTAAGCTGGTGCAAGCTCGTCCCGGCGCCAAGGGGCTTTCGCTCGGCAACTATTTCATTCAATGGTTCGGCCATTCGAGTTTTCTGATTCACTCCGGTAGCCAAACCAAGGTGGTGGCCGATCCCAATTTCGACGTCACGCCCGGCATTCAGGCCGACGCCATCACCATTAGCAACGACCATTTTACGCATAACAACACCGGCGCCGTGACCGGCGATCCGGTGATTCTGCGCGGAATTACGTTTAAGCAAGCCTGGCAGCCGATCCGCACCAGCATCAAAGACATCACCATCGTCAATATCCCGAGCCAGCGCAGCGCCAACTGGGGAGCGATCGCTAACTCGATCTTCATTTGCGAAATGGGCAGCCTGTGCATCGCCCATCTCGGCAACATCGGCCACTTGCTGACGCCGGAGCAGGAAAAAGTCATGCAGCGGGTCGACGTCATGATGGTGCCGATCGATGCCATGACCAATCTAGGCTTCGAAGACATTCTAAAAGTCATCGATCAGGTCAAGCCACCGATCGTCATTCCCATGCATTATGATATTGCCCGCCAGGGCGAGCTGTTCGCCGCGTTTGCCAAAGAGCACTACCCGATTCGCAAGCTCGATGACTCCCAGTTGACGCTTAATCGGTCGATGCTGCCGAAGAACACGGAAGTGTTTGTGCTGAAACATCCGCGGCCGTCGCGGTTTGCGGATTGAGGGCGACCAGCCCATCGCCCTGACCGCGCACGATTGCAAACCGCTGCGGTTTACCGGCGACAGTTTGACGCCGGCGGTAGTTGCCTTTTTGCTTGTCCCTCCTATAATACTTCTTTACTTCTCGAGACGACATAACTCGCGCGAGGGGCATGTGAACCAAAACGAAGTCGAATATTTTCGCAGCTTGCTGACTCAACGGATCATGGAGCTGCGCTCGGAAGCGGGCAAGACCGTCGAAGATATGGACGGCGAGACAAATTTCCCCGATCCGACCGACCGAGCGGCGCTGGAGTCGAATAGGAACTCGGTGCTGCGCATCCGCGACCGCGAGCGCAAACTGATTATCAAAATGCAGGAGGCGTTGCAGCGGTTGGAAAACGGCGAGTACGGCGTTTGCGAAGAATGCGGCGAGATGATTGGCGTGGAGCGGTTGAAAGCGCGTCCCGTGACGACGTTGTGCATCGAATGCAAATCCAACCAGGAAATCGAGGAGAAAAAGGCTAAACGAGCCGTTTAACCCCGTTCCTGTTGACCATTTCCCTATGAAAGTTCGAAAAGCAGTTATCCCGGTGGCCGGCCTGGGCACACGCTTTTTGCCGGCGACCAAAACCGTTCCCAAAGAATTGTTGCCGATCGTCGACATTCCGTCGATCCAATACGTCGTGCAAGAAGCGGTGGACTCGGGCATTCAGGAAATTATTTTTGTCACCGGCCGCGGTAAGGACGGCATCGAAGATCATTTCGATGAAGCCCCGGAACTGGAGCAGGTGCTGCAAGAGCGCGGTCAAACCGGCATGGTGGCGATGCTGCGCAAAATTGCCGAGATGACCGAAGTCGTCTCGGTGCGGCAGAAGCGGGCGTTGGGCTTGGGTCACGCCGTGTTGTGCGCGCGCGATCTGGTCGGCAACGAGCCGTTTGCGGTGTTGTTGGCCGACGACCTGATCGACAGCCGCACGCCCGGCGTGCGCCAGCTGCTCGATGTCTTCGAACAGAAAAATGAATCGGTGATTGCGCTCATGAAGGTTGCGCCGAGCGAAGTGTCGGCCTACGGCATCATCCGCGGCAAGGAGATCTCCAATCGGTTGTATTCGGTGCAGGCCACGGTCGAGAAGCCGGCGCCCGCCGATGCGCCGTCGCACATGGCGATCATCGGCCGTTACGTTTTGCGGCCGGAGATATTTACGATTCTCGAAAGACAGACACCTGGCCGGGGTGGCGAGATTCAACTCACCGACGGGCTCAACCAGTTGGCGCAAAGGCGCAATATGTTCGGTTGCCAATTCCGCGGCGAGCGTTACGATATCGGCGACAAGTTCGGTTTTGTCCGCGCGACCATTGCGTACGCATTGAAAAGGCCCGATTTGGAGGATAAGGTTAGGCACTACATGCGATCGCTGGTCGCGAAATCATAGACATATGGGGCTGTAGCTCAGTTGGGAGAGCGCCTCGTTCGCAACGAGGAGGCCGTGGGTTCGACTCCCATCAGCTCCACCAATTTTGCAAAGGCGGGTCAGTGACCCGCCTTTTTTTGTTGGAGGCATTGACAACGGCTGTCACGGTGCCGAACATTGAATAAATTTCGGCTGCGAACCGTCTTTGAGCTAATCGGAGGTTTTGCGCGATGGCGATTAATCCTAGCATCGTAATCAGAAATTTGGGCTGGCGCGGCTTCTTCCAGCTGCTGACCCATCTCCCCAGTTTCGTAAAATTGTTTGCGCGGCTGGTGAAAGATCCGCGGGTGACGGCGCTGCCCAAGCTCGTTGTGCTTGGGATACTGGCCTATCTGGTGCTGCCGACGGATTTGGTGCCGGATTTCATTCCTGGCCTGGGCCAGGCCGATGACCTGGCGGTGATTGTGGCGGGGTTAAAGCTCTTTTTGCGCCTGTGTCCGGCGGACGTGGTGCAGGAACACTTGAAAAGAATTTCTGCGGGAAAGTAAGCGGAAAATCGACCGGCTCGGGCGCTAATGTTTGGCGCCGGCTTTTTCTTCTTTGATGTTTTCGTGGATCATGCGCGGCACTCCGCCGCAGCTAAAGCAGCGCGGCGGCTCGTGCTTGGTCTCGCCTTCGGGGTAGCGCATGAACCGTTTGTAGAAGGGCTTTTCGGTGCCGACGTAGTCGTCGTAGTAAAAAGCCAGCTTGCCGCACTCACTGCACTGTAAGTATTTTGCCATTGCGTCCCCGTTCCCGCCTGTCGAGCACTCGTCGGCCAGAATACGCGTGAAGCCGGTGCAGGTCAATAATCGCGCCGCTTGTTGCATGGCAACGCAAAGTTCCATTATATTCGGACCCGTCCCGAAAAGCATTGCATTCACAATAGGAGGAGCTCATGGCGATCAAGCTTTATCAATCTCAAACCTCGATGTTCTGCGAAAAAGTCCGCATCGTTTTCGCACTCAAGAAAGTTCCCTACGAAGTGGTCGACGTGCGCAAGGACGAGCGCAAATCGTTGGTCGAGTACACCGGCCAGCGCAAAGTCCCCTCGACCAATTACAACGGCGAGATGGTCATCGATTCGACCGTGATCTCGGCGCGGCTGGAGAAAGATAATCCGGCGCCGAGCATCTACCCGGACAAAGCGGCAGACAAAGGGCTGTGTTTGGCGCTGGAAGATTGGTCGGATGAAATCTTGATCCACGCCAACCATGCGATGCGCCGTGCCGACACGCCGGAGGCGAAGCAGAAAGCCGAAGCCGAGTTAGGGGTTCATCTAAACACCCTCGAGCAAATCTACTCGGGCAAGAAGTTTGTCTTCGATCGCATGACCATCGCTGACATCTCGATCTTTTCCCAGCTCCACTATCTCTACACCACCGTCAAGTACGACATCCCGGCGCAGTACAAGAACGTCAACGCGTTTATGGAAAACATGAAGCAAACGCTCAAGTTGAAGTCTTTGGCGGATAGCTTCGACGCCGCTTCGCTCTAGGCTGCCGCCGCTCATGAACAAAGAAGTGATTGTGCCCCGTCTGGGCTCGAGTGACGAAAGCGACGAAGTCAAAGTGCTGCGTTGGTTGAAACAGCCCGGCGCGGCGGTGAGAAAGGGCGAAGGGTTGCTCGAAGTCGAGACCGACAAAGTCAACGTCGAAATCGAATCGCCCGGCGACGGCGTGCTGAAAGAGATTAAAGCCCAAGAAGGCGACACGGTGAAGTTCAGCGCCGTGGTGGCGATCATTGAAGGTTAGGTCGGAATGTCTCCCGCAAAGGCGCAAAGCCGCAGAGTTTCGGAGAGGAAATATTCACCACGAAGACCACGAAGCTCACGAAGGTAAGAAAAGAAAATAAAAATTTCTTTCCGAACTTCGTGAGCTTCGTGAGCTTCGTGGTGAAAGAATCCCGATGGAGGCGCACTTCTCGGGGCTTTTGTTTCGCACCAGCCTGGTGGGTGTTTTGCTTGGCTTGGTGGCGACGGTTTATCTGTTCTTTGGTCTTGCCGGTTTCGTTGCTCATCCACTCTTTAACAGTTTAGTTGCGGCGTCCCTTGGTGCTGCCGCACTGTTTTTTCTTTATGTTTTTGTTTCTTCTTGGCGCACCGCCCACTGGGTCGGGCGGCTGATCTGGCTGGCGCTCCTACTGATTCTTTTCGGCGAAACGCTCCTCGGGCTGACGCCGCCGACGGCGCGCGACGAGCTCACTCATCACCTAGCGATTCCCAAGCTCTACGCGCGTGCCGGGCGCATCGTCGAAGTGCCGATCGCCTACTACGCCTACTACCCGATGCTCCTCGACATGCTCTACACGCCCTGGCTGGTTTGGGGTTGGGACTTTGTCCCGAAGCTGATTCACGCGCTCTACGGCTACTTGACCGGCCTGTTGCTCTACGCCTATTTGGCGCGCCGGATGAACGGCATCTACGGGCTTTTGGGATTTTTCTTTTTCATTGCGACGCCGGTGGTGCTGCGCTTGAGCCACTGGGGCTATGTCGATCTTGGCGTGACGTTTTATACGACCGCCGCTTTGCTTTGCTTGCTCTCCTGGCGCGAGGAAAAGACCCGGCGCGGTTGGCTGGTGTTGGCGGCGCTGTCGCTCGGCTTGGCGATGGCGACCAAACCGAACGGCTATCTCGTGGCGGTGCTCGTGTCTGGGTTTTTTTTGTTCATAGCAGCGGGCGAGCCAGGGCGCGGCGCACGCAAGGTCGTCACCGATATGGTTTGTTTTGGTCTGCTCACGGCGCTGCCGCTGCTGCCCTGGCTGGGTAAGAACTGGCTGCAAACCGGCAATCCGTTTTACCCGCTCATGGGGCGCTACTTTCACTCCAGCGTGCCGAGCCCAGGCGGTGCTGCCGAGAGTTTTGTCGAGTTCGGTGTGTTCGCCAAGCGCGCCTTGCTCTACGGCGAGAGCGGCTGGCAAATCGCCGCGCTGCCCTTGCGGTTGTTTTTTTTCGGCCAGGACGACAACCCGCAGTATTTCGACGGAGCATTAAGCCCGCTGCTGATTTTGCTTCTGCCCTGGGCGTTTAAAGGCAAGTGGCGTGAAGAAAAGCAATTGCTCTTTGGCTTCGCCGCGCTGCTACTCGCTTTTGCCGTTGTCATGGTCGACATGCGGGCGCGCTATGTCTTGATGATCGTGCCGCCGCTGGTGATTTTGCTGGCCTACGCTGTGTTCAATATCTACCTGAGCATCAAACGGCCGGGTTACCTGTATGCGATTTTGATCGCTTTCGCGGCGTGGCAGGGGAGCTACCTGTGGGGCTACTTTCGCGAAGTCGCGCCGTGGCCCTATGTCATGGGTCGGGAGGGTCGAGTCAACTTCTTGACGCGCTCGCTGGCGGAATTTCCAGTGTTCCAGTACGTCAACCGGGAACTGCCGGCGGACGCGAAAGTGTACCTGATCTTTGTCGGGCGGCGCGTTTATTACTGCGAGCGGGACTATTTTCACGACCCCGGTGAATTACCTGGATTCTTGTTAACTACTCTGCGCGGTGCGCAAAAGCCGGACGATGTTGCCCAAGCGTTACAGCGAATGGGCATTAACCACCTAATGGCCCATGTCGACCTGCTGGGCCGTTATTTGCAAAATAATTTGACGCCGCCCCAAGGACTGCTTTGGAATGACTTCGTGGCACGACACCTGCATTTGAGCTTCCAGGATCGTGGCTACGCACTCTACAGAATCAGCCGCTGACCGCTATCACGTTTCGATCATCATCCCGGTTTTCAACGAAGCGGAAAATCTCGGCCCATTGCTCGACAAGATCGCTGCGCTTAGCTTGCCGAGCCACGAGATTATCGTTGTCGACGATGGCTCCACCGATGGCAGTGGCGCAGTAGCGGAGCAGGCCGGCGTCAAGATCGTGCGCCACCCGTACAACATCGGCAACGGCGCCGCCGTCAAAAGCGGCATACGCGCTGCTAGCGGCCGCTGGCTGGTATTGATGGATGGCGACGGCCAACACCAGCCGGAAGACATCGAAAAGCTGCTTGCCGAAACCGACAAATATCACATGATCGTTGGCGCCCGCGCCAAGGGCTCCAAGCTGCGCTTCCATCGCTATGTCGCCAATCAGTTTTATAATCTTTTTGCTTGCTACGTGACGCGCTTTCGCATCAAAGATCTAACCTCCGGCTTCCGCGTGCTGCCGCGGCGCGAGGCGCTGCGCTATATCGATCTCTTGCCCAACACGTTTTCCTATCCGACGACTATCACGATGGCTTTTTTGCGTTCGGGACTAACCGTGAAGTATGTGCCGATTCAAACGCTGTACCGCGCCGGCCACTCGAAGATCAAGTTGGTCAAAGACGGTGTGCGCTTTTTGTTGATCATCGCCAAGATCGCCACCCTGTTCGCGCCTTTTCGCGTTTTCATGCCGGTGAGCTTGGGGTTTTTCTTCACCGGCTTAGGCTACTATGGCTACACTTTTTTTCACTACGGCCGTTTCACCAACATGTCGGTGCTGCTGTTCGTGACTTCAGTGATTATTTTCATGCTCGGTCTGATTTCCGAGCAGATCGCCGCACTGCGCATGGAACGGCACTGGAGTAGGCCGGAGCCGATTTCCGTTCGAACAAATGAAGTCGTATTCGAAGAACAGCCTTTCGTGGTGGGCGATGTGGCCGGGGTGCTGCAGCGCAATCCGGAATTTGTCGAGCAAGAGATGCTGGCGCGCTAGGTTGCGAAACGGAGAGGCTGCTGATGGCACGCACGGCGCTAAAGCTCGACGAATCCAGCCAGGAAACTCTGCGGCGGTTCTACGATGAAGTTTATCACCGTGATGCAGGCACCGTTGCGCAGCCTTCGCGCCATCTGTGTGCCCTGGCGCGGCGGGTGGGATCGCTCTGGGAGCGTAAGCTGCTTGACGTCGCCTGTGGCAGGGGCGATTGGTTGATGGCCGCCGCTGCCTGCGGCGCCGTGACCGCCGGTCTCGATCTCTCGCCGATTGCCCTGGATGCCTGCCGTCAAGCGCTGCCGAGCGCTGATCTCAAGCAAGGTTCGGCCGAGGAGTTGCCGTTTGCGGACGGGCAATTCGACGTTGTCTCTTGCCTGGGCGCGCTGGAACATTTTCTCGATCCGCTGCGCGCTTTGCGGGAGATGAAGCGCGTGGCCAAAGCCGATGCCAAGTTTTTGCTCTTGGTGCCCAACGCCGATTTCTTGCCGCGCCGTTTAGGTTTGTACGGCGGCACTGAGCAAACCGCCGCGCGCGAAGAAGTGCTAACGTTGTCGCAATGGCGCAGCCTGTTCGAGAGTGCCGGTCTAGAAGTGGAGCAGCGCTGGCGTGATTTGCACGTTCTATCGGCGGATTGGATCTTTCGCGGCGCGCTCCATGCCTGGCTGCTGCGCGCTGCCCAAGCTTTGGCGCTGCCGCTCTGGCCGTTGTCTTGGCAGTATCAAGTTTATCATCTGTGCAGGGTGCGAGGTTGATCGACGTGGACATTCTCGTACTTACTTGGAACTATCCGCCGCGCCGCGGTGGGATTGAAAATGTCATGGCTCATCTGTGCGCCGGGCTAGCACACAATCATGCTGTGTCCGTTATCACTGCGCATACGATGGATCGCTCGGCGGATGAGAAAAACGTCTATCGCGGGCCGTTGGCTGGGCTGCTGCCCTTTGCGCTCTACGCACTCATGCGCGGCGCGCTGCAGCTGGTACGTAACCGGAGCCCGATCATCTTCGGCGGCAGCGCCTTGGTAACTCCCTTGGTGTTGCTGCTTGCACGGCTATTCGGCCGCAAAGCAGTTGTGCTCGTCCACGGGCTCGATGTGATTTACCCGAGCCCGCTCTACCAGCATCTCTGCGTGCGCTGGCTGCGCTTTTGTGACCAAGTTATCGCCAACAGCTCTTACACCGCAATGCTCGCGCGAGAAAAGGGTGTCGTTCCAAACTCGATCACCGTGATTGCTCCGGGTGTCGACAGCGACCGGTTTGCGGGCGCGGCCAACGATGAAACGACCGAAATGCTTGGGCTTGCCGGTAAGCGAGTTATTCTCTTTGTCGGCCGCTTGGCCAAGCGCAAGGGCGTGCGCGAATTTATTGCTCATGCGTTGCCGCGCATTGTCGAGAAAATTCCCAACGCCTGCTTCGCCGTCGTGGGCGCCAATCCCCATGCATCGCTGGCGCACCGCAATGACACGTTAGGGGAGATACGCGCCGAAATTGCCCGCCAGGGATTGCGTGATCATGTGCGGCTATTGGGCGCGCTGTCGGACGAAGCGCTGGTGCAGCTCTATCACGCCAGCGAATTGGTCGTCTTGCCAGTGCTCGCCGGCGGCGACGATGTCGAAGGCTTTGGCATCGTGCTCTTGGAAGCAGGCGCCGCGGGTAAGCCCGCAGTGGCCACTCGGGTTGGCGGTATTTCCGATGCCATTGACGACGGTCGAAGCGGTGTGCTGGTCGAGGCGGAAGATCATGACTCAATGGCGGATGCAGTCATCGCATTGTTGCAGGACGACGCCAGGCGACGCAGCATGGGGAACATTGCCCGCCGCCGCGCCCAGACGGCTTTTAGTTGGGCGCAAATCGTGCCGCGCTATGAAAAATTATTCCAATCTTTGCTCGCCGCGAGCGTGAGCGAAACCGCCATCGAGCAAAGCGCGCGATCTTAAGCGCATGAGCCTGCCCACTTCACCACGCCACGACGAGATCGTCACCGTCTATAGCGCGGCATCGCAGCTGCGCCAGCCGCTCCAGCTGGTGCGGACGATGATGCAGGATGCGTTCGCGGCGCGCTGGCTTGCTTGGCGCTTGCTGGTGCGCAATCTAAGCGCCCGCTACCGGCAAGCCTTGTTGGGTCACGCCTGGGGCCTCTTGCCGCCGCTGTTAACCACATTGGTTTTTGTTTTCCTGCAGGACGCCGGTTACTTCTCGGTGGAAAAAACCCCGGTGCCCTACGGCATCTTTGTCTTGACCGGCATGACGTTTTGGCAGGTGTTTGCCGATGCGCTGCAAGCGCCCATGCGGCAGGTGTCGCAGTGTCAGACGATGTTAACCAAAGTACAGTTTCCGCGCGAAGCGTTGATCATCGCCGGTGCCGGCGAGGTCCTCTATTCGTTCGCGATTCGTTTGCTGCTTTTGTTTGTTGTGGTGCTTTGGTTCGACGTGCCGTTGGCGAGCTCCCTTGTATATGTGCCCCTTGGCGTCTGCGCTTTGCTCGCTTTAGGACTAGCGCTGGGACTTTGGTTAACGCCGATTTCGATTCTCTACCAGGATGTGAATCACGGCTTGCCGTTCTTGGTTTCGCTTTGGATGTTTGCCACTCCGGTGCTTTATCCCGCACAGGCTAGCAGGGGAGGGTCTTTCTTCGTCAGGATCAATCCGGTGACTGCTTTGCTCGACACCACGCGCAGCTGGATGCTCGGCGGCGCGTCGCCATGGAGTCCTAATTTCTTTTGGATCTTTGGGCTCGTCATCTTGGCGCTGCTTTGCGGCTGGCTGCTTTACCGGTTGGCGTTGCCGGTCTTGATCGAGCGCATGAGCGGATAGACCGATGACTGGCCCAGCCGCATTGCAGGTCGAGCATGTCTCGAAGAAATTTTGCCGCAGCCTGAAGCGCTCGCTTTGGTACGGCCTGCAAGATTTGCTCGCCGAAGTGGCGGCGCAGGACGGCAGCCGTGGCTTGCATTTGCGCCCTGCAGAGTTTTTGGCCCTCGACGATGTGTCGTTTCAGCTCCAGCGCGGTGAATGTCTAGGACTGCTGGGCGCCAACGGCGCCGGCAAGAGCACGCTCTTGAAAATGCTCAACGGGCTGGTGCGGCCCGATGCTGGGCGCGTGGAAATTCACGGGCGGATTCGCGCGCTGATCGAGCTTGGCACCGGCTTTAGTCCGGTGCTGACCGGCCGGGAAAATATCTATATCAACGGCGCGATCCTTGGCTTTTCAAAAAAGGAGATCGAGAGCAAGTTCGATGAGATCGTAGAGTTCGCCGAGCTCGCCGATTTCATCGATACGCCGGTGCAAAGCTACAGCACCGGCATGCAGGTGCGTCTCGCCATGGCCGTGGCGGCGCATATGCAGGCTGAGTTCTTGTTGGTCGATGAAGTCTTGGCCGTCGGCGATATCGCTTTTCGCATGAAGTGCTTTCAGCACTTTCTCGATCTCAAAAACGCCGGCAAGACAATCGTGGTCGTGTCGCACAACATGGTCGACATCCATCGCGTCTGCGACCGCGTGATCGTCTTGGACCGCGGTAAGAAAATCTACGATGGCGCGGTCGCGAGCGGCATCGCGGCTTACGAGGAGCTGCTCTCCAAACGCGGCAGCTTGACCGATCAACGCAGCGCCGATGCGCCGGCGTCGATCGAGCGGGTCGAGCTGTTCGACGAGGACGGCAAGCCGTGCAGCGACTTTAACACCGGTGAAAATCTGACCGCAGCGGTGACGATCAGGTCTCAGCGCAAGATCGCCAACGCGCGCTTGATCGTTCACGTGCTCACCCCATCCTTGGGTCTGCTCGGTGCCTTTGCTTCGCCGCACAAGGGGTTTCGTTTCGATGTCGAGCCAGGGACGACGGTGGTGCATTTTTCCATACGCAAGCTGCCGTTGCTCGTTGGCAGCTACAGTCTGCGGCTCTATCTATACGGGCCTGACATCAAAGACTTTTATCACGAGGTCAGCCAGGCCGCGCTTTTCAAAATCGTTGGCCCGCCTGTGGATGCCTTCGGTTACGGTGTCTGTCACACGATTCACTTCGACCACAAGTGGGAAATCGCGGAACCAAGCCCAGGGCGGGAAAGCGCACTGACGCAGGGCCACTACAACGGGCTCTGAGCTGCGGCCGGCCTCCTTTCATCGAGCAGCAGGCCGAAGAAGCGCTCAAGCTCTCCAGCCATTGCCTGCCAGGTCGGCACGGCCCCATCGGGGATGCGATGGTGCGTTAATTGAAAAGAAACCGCGCGGGCCAGATCTATAGGATTTTTCGGCTCGAACAGACACTGCGGCAGTTCTCGCATCACTTCTCGCGCGCACCCAACGGCCGCCGCGACCAGCGGTGTGCGGCAGGCCAGCATTTCATAGAGTTTTTGTGGGAAGCTGAAACGCCCTTGCGGTGAGTTCTTGTAGCTGACGACTCCGACATCGAGGCTGCCCATGAGTAGCGGCACTTTATCGTGCGGCAGTTGCTGCAAGTCATGGATGCGCGGGCCGCTCGGAATGCGCAGCCCTTTTTCGCGTGGTCCCGCAAGCGCCAGATGCAAGTCTTCATCGGTTTGCGCCAGCATGGCGTAGGCGTGAAAGAGACTTTCGATATCGCGGCTGCGATGCAGCGCACCGGCGGTGCCGATGATTCTTGAGCCCACAGGCAGCCCGAGCTGTTGGCGGCACCAGGCGCGATCGCGCGGGTAAAATAACTGCGGGTCGAAGCCGGACTCAATCACCGTCGTGGCTTTATCGCGAGGGTAGCTGCTAACGACATAGTCGGCGAGTGGTTGGCTAAAACAGCTGACACCATCGGCCTGCCTGACGGCATGACGAAAGCTTTGTCGCAGCCCGGGAATGTTCGTGACACCAAACGCTTCAAAGTTATCGTAGAGGTCGATCACACACTTGGTCCGGTACGCCGCGGCCAACCGATAACCGAAGATGGCGTGCAACGCATCGGAGCAGGCCCAAATCACATCGGGTTGAAAATTGTTGAGCAAAGACCGCGCTTGCGCGAGATAGCTGAACAAGCCGGGTCGAAGGCCGCGCACCAGGGCACGTTACAAGGCGCGTATTCCCACCTTCCATATAGACTAGTACAAGACTATTGGCGTATGGTCAGTCCTTAAGCGACCGAGTAAACGGAACGGTAAGATAAGTTTACAACTCCGGAGCAAGATGGTACACTTCGCTAACTAAAGATAAATTTCGTTTGCGTGAATGGGTCAGTGGCGCATTTTTTGCTTTCGCTCACCCAAGGTTTTTGCTTTCGCAACGTGGCAGGGGGTCGTATGGCAGACAAGAAAAACCATTATGGTCGTCGACGATAATCCAGACATTATCACGATCGTCAAGACCATATTGGAGGGCAAAGGATACACCGTTTGGAGCGCCTCGAGCGGTCTGGAGCTGCTCAACCATTTGAAAAGTCAGAAACCCGATCTAATCATTCTCGATATTATGATGCCCGAGATGGATGGACTCGAAGTGTTGGGACGATTGAAGGGGGCGCCGGATTGGGCGACTATTCCAGTCATTCTATTGACAGCCAAAGTGCAGTACGAAGACGTGCTGGGCGGTTATAAGCTCGGCGCCGACTATTACATCACCAAACCCTTTACTAGCACCCAACTGGTGAACGGCATCAATCTGCTGCTCGGTGAAGCGAAAGTTTCGTAGCCCAATCAAATGCCGCAAGCAGGCCCCCTCCTTTAGATAGATCTTGACGAATCCTGCCCGCCGTTGTGGCGGGTTTCGATTTGCGTCGCACCTTTCGCTCATGTCATCGTGTTTTGAATGGTTCGTTTTATCACCTTCGAAGGCGGCGACGGTTCCGGCAAGACCACGCAGCTCAAACGGCTCGAAGCTTGGCTGAAGTCTCAAGGCCGTCGCTGTGTTGTCACACGTGAGCCCGGCGGCACCGCGCTTGGGCAAACGCTGCGCAAAGTCTTGCTGGAAGTCGGTGAAACGCCCGTGGTGCCGGCGGCTGAATTGTTGCTTTACCTTGCTGACCGCGCGCAACATGTTCAGGAGGTGATCAGGCCCGCGTTGCTGCGCGGCGACGTCGTGCTGTGCGATCGCTACACGGACTCGACGCTGGCCTATCAAGGCTACGGCCGGGGCATCGATCTGGCGGTTTTGCGCCAACAGAACGCGATTGCCAACGGCGGGCTGGCGCCGGATCTCACTTTGTTGTTTGACTGTCCCGTCGAAGTAGGGCTGGGGCGAACAGTACGACGCCAAACTGAAGCGGGCGCAGCGGCAAACGCCGAGGATCGCTTCGAGCGCGAGCACAAACAGTTTCACGAAAAGCTGCGCGCCGGATTTCTTGAAATGGCCAAGGCAGAGCCAAAGCGATTTCGCGTTATCGACGCGACCCAGTCGATTGAAGCGATTGCCGAGCAAGTCAGAACCATCGTCGAACGGGAACTGACCCCATGAGTTTTGCTGAAATTATCGGCCAGCCAAAGCCGTTGGCAATTCTCCGCAGCGCTTTGGCCAATGGCAGGCTGCATCACGCCTACTTATTTCTCGGTCCCGAGGGTGTGGGCAAGCGAGCGATTGCGTTGGCTTTGGCCAAGGCGATTCACTGCGCCGGCGCCAACGGTGACTTCTGCGGGCAGTGCGTCAATTGCAAGCGCATCGGCGATGGCAACCATCCCGATGTGCGCCTGGTCGAACCTCTGGCAGGCAGGAAAGAGATTGCGATTCAGCAGATTCGCGACATTGAAAAGGAGCTCAACTACCAGTCGTTTACCGGCGGGCGCAAGATCGTCATCTTCGATCGCGCAACCTTGATGAATCTCTCGTCGCAAAACGCGCTGCTCAAGACGCTAGAGGAGCCGCCGGCCGATTCGCTGCTGATTCTCATCGCCGCCAACGGCGGCGCGCTGCTGCCGACGCTGCGCTCGCGCTGTTTGAAAGTAAGTTTCGGCCCGTTGCACCGACCGGCGGTGGCTCAATACTTGGAACGCAACAAGCAGGTCAAAACCGAAGAGGCGCAATTCCTAGCCGCGCTCTCCATGGGAAGCCTTGGGCTGGCGCTCAAATTAAATGACCGCAAGCTGTTCGAAAAACGGCGCGAGTGGGCGGCGCTGCTCGGTTCTTTAGGCAAAGGCGATTACCGCAGCGGCAGTGACGCGGCGGAGAAGCTCGCCGGCAACAAGGACGATGCGCTCAAGTTTCTCGAATGGGCGGAGACGTTTTATCGCGATCTGCTGGTCTTCGCCGCGGTGCACAGCGGCGATGAATTGATCAATCTCGACTTGCTGAAACAGACTCAGCAGCTGGCTGGCGCGGTCACAGTTGAGAAATGGCTCGCGCTCTTCGAGCAAGCCGTCGGCGCTGGGGCGCGCATTCAGCGCAATTTGAACCGGCGCATGGTGCTCGAAGATCTGTTATTCAATGTTGTGGGAGCACGCTGATGGACCCGGTCTACATCACCACGCCGCTTTATTATGTGAATGGCGAGCCGCATCTGGGCAGCGCCTACACGATGATTATCACCGATACTCTGACGCGCTACTACCGGCAGAGCGGCCGCGAGACTTTCTATCTGACCGGCACCGACGAGCACGGCGACAAGATCGCTCAGGCGGCGGCGCAGGCCGGCAAGACGCCCAAGAAATTCACCGATCAGATCAGCGCGACTTTTCAGGCGGCGTGGGATAGCTGCGGTTTTGCCTACGATCATTTTATTCGCACCACGGATCAAGCGCATATCGATTTCGTCAAAGGGCTGCTGCAGCGCGTGCATGACGCCGGCGACATCTACTTTGACCGCTACGGCGGCCTCTACTGCGTTGGCTGCGAGCGGTTTCTGACTGAGAAAGAGTTGGTCGACGGCAAGTGTCCGGATCATCGCACCGAGCCCCAGCGCATCGAAGAAGAAAACTACTTTTTTCGCATGGGGAAGTATCAAGAACGGCTGCTGCAGCATATCGAGAGCCATGCGGATTTTATCCGCCCCGAAGGTTTTAAAAACGAAGTCATCGCCATGCTGCGCGAGCCGATTGGCGATTTGTGCATTTCGCGGCCGAAGAGCCGTTTGACCTGGGGCATCGAGTTGCCCTTTGACGCCAATTACGTGACCTACGTGTGGTTCGACGCATTGATTAACTACGTCAGCGCGCTCAAAGGCAAAGGCGATGCATTCTTCGAGAAGTTCTGGCCACAGGCGCAGCACTTCATCGGCAAGGACATCGTCAAACCGCACGGAGTTTTCTGGCCGACGATGTTGATGGCAGCAGGCTTGCCGCTCTACAAACATCTCAATGTCCACGGCTTTTGGACCAGTGAAGGGCAGAAGATGTCAAAGAGCTTGGGCAATGTCGTGGCGCCGTTGGAGCTAAAGGAAAAGTTCGGCATGGATGCGTTTCGCTATTTCGTGCTGCGCGAAAGTGTCTTTGGCCAGGATGCGGACTTCCGGCAAGATAATTTGATCGGCCGCTTTAACTCCGACCTGGCCAATAATCTTGGCAACTTTGTCAGCCGTGCGCTGGCGATGCAGCAGAAATACTTCGCCGGAATTATCCAGCCCCTGAGTGGCAATTGGCCAGACGAAGATCGCGAGCTGCAGAGCAAGTTCGCCCAGGTCGAAGCCGAACAGGAAAAGTTCATGGCGGAGTTGCAATTCCACCGGGCGCTGGAGGCGATCTGGGCGGCGCTCGATCATGCCAATCGCTACGTCGTCCAGACGGCGCCGTTTACGCTATACAAAGACGAAGACAAACGGCCGCGCGTGGGGGCGATCTTGCACCAATTAATGGAGGTCATTCGCTCGCTCGCGCGTTTGTTGGCGCCGTTTATGCCGGATACGGCCAAAGAGCTGGGAGTTTTGCTCGATCTCTCCGCTGCTACAGCGCGGCCGCAAGCCGCTTGGGGAAAATGTTTTACCGACGGCCATGCCGTAAAGACCACCAAGGGGTTATTCCCGCGCATCGAGACGGATAAAAAGAAGTAGGGGCGACCGGCCGGTCGCCTTCTTTCTATCATGCTGATCGACAGCCACTGCCATATTCAAGGCAAAGAGTACATCGGCGAGGCTGACGCGGTGATCGCGCGGGCACAAAACGCCGGCATTACCAACCTGGTCGTTGTTGGCGGCGCCGGCGATATGTCGAGCAACAGTGCAGCAGTAGCTTTGGCTCAGCGCTGCGATAATGTTTATGCCACGGTGGGCATGCATCCGCACGACGCCAAGGACGTCGGCACGGATGAATTGCAAACACTGCGCGAGTTGGCCGCCCAGCCGAAAGTCGTTGCCATTGGCGAAACCGGCCTGGACTACTACTACAATCACTCGCCGCACGAAGTGCAGCGCCGCGTCTTTGCCCAGTTCATCGGCATGGCGCGTGAAACCAAGCTGCCGATTGTGGTCCACGAGCGGGATGCGGCCAAAGAAGCCGCCGACTTATTGAGCACAGAAGGGCAGGGCGCGCTGCGCGGCGTGATTCATTGCTTCACAGGCGATTACGCCGCGGCGTGTGCCTACCTGGACCTGGGTTTCTATCTTTCCTTTACCGGAGTCATCACATTCAAAAACGCCGAAGCGCTGCGCGACGTGGTGCGCCGCGTGCCGCTGGAACGTATGTTCGTCGAGACCGATTCGCCCTATCTCACACCCGTGCCGCACCGCGGCAAACGCAACGAGCCGGCGTTCGTGCGTTTCGTTGCCGAGACCATGGCACAGATCAAAGGCGTTTCGCTCGACGAAGTGGCGCGCGTGACCACGGAAAACGTGCGCGCGTTGTTCGGCATCAAATAGGAGCCAGGGTTCTCGCAAACTACGGGAGGAGTCCAAAGTGCGCAAAGTTGCAATCTTTGTTGGAACTTTTTTTGTCTTGCTGCATTGGCACGAATCGATTTGCTTGGCCCAAGAGCGCGTGCGCATTGGCTGGGCGGCGATGACGGCGTCGCATACGCTGCTGTGGGTGGCGCAGGAGAAAGGGCTGTTCACTAAGCACGGGCTAATCCCTGAATCGATTTTTTTCGGCGCCGGGCCGCCGGCCATGCAGGCGCTGGTCGCTGGCGATCTCGATGCCGCCGATCCACGGTCGTTTGTCGACGGGAGCTTTGTCCAGGAGATGGAGAGTTCGGGTTTTATCAAGCAGCTAAAGCGGTAGCGAAACGCCGCGTGATGTCTAAACTCGCACCGTTTGCAGATTAGGAAGCAGTCGACTGAGGACCGATAGAAGGGTGTAGTCGACACACGCGTCGAGGATTCCTAAGACGTCGTCCAGGTTTTTAGTTTCTGACTGTCGTGACGACACAATCTGGAGCTCATTCAATGAAAGTAAACCGCCTCGCCGGTTTGTTGTTGTTGCTTTCGATCATCATTCCGTCTTTTGAAATCCACTCCCAATCATCCCCGGCAATTGAATTGTTCTCGCCGGAGAATACCGTCAAAGATGTCCGCCAGGTTTCTGTTAGATTCACTGAGCCGATGGTGCCGTTTGGTGCGCCCAATGTCGCAACGGAAATCTTCGACATTTCCTGTTCCGAGAAGGGCGCGGCGCGCTGGGCGGACGAACGAAATTGGATTTACGATTTCGATCGCGATCTGCCCGCCGGGGTGCGCTGCGAGTTTCGGCTCAAGCGCGGCATCAAAGCGCTGTCTGGCCGTGAGTTGGGTGGAACGCAGAACTATGCGTTTTCTACTGGCGGACCGGCCGTTCGCCAATCGTTTCCCTACGAAGGCGATAACACCATCGACGAAGAGCAAATCTTTGTCCTCCAGCTCGACGCCGAAGCGACCGACGATTCGATAGCCAACAGCGTCACGTTTTCCGTCGAAGGTCTAGTCGAGCGCGTCGGCGCGCGGGTTATCACTGGCCGGCAGCGCGCCGACCTGCTCAAAGCCAAATATCCGCGCGGGCTGCCCGCCGATACACCGATCGTTCTTGTCCAAGCTCGGCAGCGTTTTCCCGCCGATAGCAAAATCAGTCTAGTTTGGGGCAAAGGCGTGCGCTCGAAGAGCGGTGTGGCCACCGACAGCGAACAAATCTTGCCGTTCAAAACGCGCCCGGCGTTTAATGTGACCTTTCGCTGCCAGCGGGAGAATCCACAAGCCAATTGTATTCCGCTCTTGCCGATGACGTTGGGCTACGGCGCGCCGGTGGCGCGCGCCCGGGCGCTGCAAGCAGTCTTGCGCAGCGGCAATCGCAGTTGGCGCGCCGAGACCGGCAGCGCAGATAGTAAGGACGAGTTTCTCCAGTCGATCACTTTCAAAGGCCCGTTTCCCGAGAAGGCGAGCTTCTCGGTCGAAATTCCCAAAGATCTCGTCGACGACGCCGGACGGCGGCCGATCAACCTCGACAAATTTCCTCTGGCCGTGCGCACCGACGAGTATCCGCCGCTGGCGAAATTTGCCGCGCGCTTTGGCATCATTGAACTGAACGCCGAGCCGGCACTGCCGGTGACGCTGCGCAATATCGAAGCGCCGGCAAACGCGACAATGCTCCAGCCCGGGCGTCCGATACAGGAAAATTTGGCTGGCCAGACTCTCAAAGTTTCTTCGACCCATCTGGGTGAAGTCATCGCCTGGCTGCGCCGGGTCGAATTGGCCAAGCGAGAGAATTCGATCTTCAGCGCCAAGCCGAAGGAGATCAAAGAGTTTAAGATTCCCAAATTGCGCGACAGCAAATCTTTTGAAGTCGTCGGTATTCCGCTCAAAGAGCCGGGGTTTTACGTCGTGGAAATCGCCAGCGAGCTGCTCGGCGGCGCGCTTATCGGCAAAGGCTCGACCCTGTACGTGCCGGCGGCGGCGTTGGTGACAAACCTATCCGTCCACTTCAAATGGGGCCATGAATCTTCGCTGGTTTGGGTGACCTCGCTCGATCGCGCCCGGCCGGTGGCCAATGCGCAGATTCAAATTACCAACTGCTCGGGCAACGTGATCTGGAGCGGCACGTCCGACGCCAACGGCATCGCGCGGGTCAGCAAGATCCCCACGCCAGGCAACGCACCGAATTGCGGTGCGGTGCGCTACGGCCACGGGCTTTTTGTTTTCGCCAGCGCTGGCAACGATCTGAGCTTCATTCACTCGAGTTGGGACGACGGCATCGAGCCGTGGCGCTTTCAGCTGCCGACCGAATATCAGCCGTCGCCAATGAGCGCGCATACGATTCTCGACCGCGCTTTGTTCCGCGTCGGCGAAACCGTGCGCATGAAACATCTGATCCGCAACCGTGTGATGGCTGGCTTTGCTGCGACGGCGGCGAACCAACGCCCCACGTCTTTAACCATTGAGCACGTCGGCAGCGATCAGAAATATCAGGCACCGCTCAAATGGGATCAACGCGGCAACGCGGAATCGAGCTGGGCGATTCCCAAAGATGCCAAGCTCGGCACTTATCAGATGCGGCTCGCCAGCGGCACGAGCCAGCTTTTCACCGGCGAATTTCGCGTCGAAGAGTTTCGCCTGCCGGCGATGAAGGCGACGATTCAGACGCCAAATCAGCCCTTAGTCGCGCCGGCGCAGGTGCCGTTCGATTTGACCGTGCGCTACCTGGCCGGCGGCGGCGCGGCGCATCAATCGGTCAAGGTGCGCAGCCGCCTCGAAGAGAAGAAAATCACTTTATTCGACGACTATGACGGTTTTGTCTTTGCCAACGGTGTAGTCAAAGAAGGCGTCGCGCGCCGCAGCGGCGACGAAGAATTCTATCCCGGCGAAGGCTTCAGCGACGCGGCTCAAGGCGACGACAAAAGCAATGTGGATAAGGCGCGCATCCACGTGGTCGACTTGAAGCTCGACAAGTCGGGCACCGCGCGCACGGCGATCGGCAAGCTGCCGGCGATCACCAAACCGATGGAGATGCTGGCTGAGCTGGAGTTCAATGATCCGAGCGGTCAAGTTCAGACCGTGTCGACACGGGTGCCGCTGTGGCCCACCGATCGCATGGCCGGAATTAAGCCAGATTCGTGGGCGCTCTCGAAAGAGCGCCTGAAGTTTCAAGTCGTCGTTCTCGACCTGAATGGCAAAGCCGCGGCGGGCGCACCGGTGCGCGTCGAGCTTTTCGAGAGGCAAACCTACGCCCATCGCAAACGCTTGGTCGGCGGCCTCTACGCTTACGAGCAAGTCGAAGAAATCAAAAAGCATAGGCAAATCTGCAGCGGCAAAAGCGACGGGCGAGGTTTGGTGATTTGTGAAACCAAATCGCCGGTGGCCGGCAACGTGATCCTGCAGGCTTACGCGACCGACACGCAAGGGCGCGACGCGACGGCTAACAATGACGTGTGGGTTGGCGGTAGCGATCAATGGTGGTTCGCCCAGGGCGATCACGATCGCATGGATTTGCTCCCCGAGCGCAAGCGCTATCAGCCCAATGAGACGGCGCGCTTGCAAGTGCGCATGCCGTTCAAACAAGCGACCGCGCTCGTCACCATCGAGCGCGAAGGTGTGATCGACGCGATCGTGAAAGAGTTGTCGGGCAATGAGCCGGTGATCGAGCTGCCGCTCAAAGGCAGCTACGCGCTCAATGTTTTCGTCTCGGTATTGGCGGTGCGCGGCCGCAGCGGCGAAGTGCAGCCGACGGCGACCATTGATCTCGGCCGGCCGGCCTACAAGCTCGGCATCGCCGAGATCAACGTCAACTGGCGCGCCCATGAATTGAAAGTCACCGTCACACCGGAGCGGCAAGTCTTCAAAGTGCGCGACAAAGCGCGCGTGAAGATCGTCGCCGCGCGCGCCGACGGCGGCAAACCGCCGGCGGGCAGCGAAGTCGCAGTGGCTGCGGTCGACGAAGCCTTGCTGGAGCTCATGCCCAACAAGAGCTGGGACCTGTTGACGGCGATGATGGGGCGGCGCAGTTACGGCGTCTTTACCTCGACGGCGCAGATGCAGGTGATCGGCCGGCGCCACTTCGGTTTGAAAGCCCTGCCGGCTGGCGGTGGTGGCGGTAAGATGATTACGCGTGAGTTGTTCGACACGCTGCTCTTCTGGCGCGCCGGGGTGGAGCTCGACGCCAACGGCGAAGCGACGGTGGAAATTCCGCTCAACGATTCACTGAGCAGTTTTCGCATCGCCGCGGTGGCGAGCGGGGGCGTCGACATGTTCGGCAGTGGCATGGCAAGCATCCGCACGATGCAGGAGCTGATGCTGTTCTCCGGCATTGCGCCGCTGGTGCGCGAGGGTGACAAGCTGCGCTCGGAATTCACCGTGCGCAACGCCAGCGAGCGCGACATGCAGGTGCAAACCGAAGCCCGCGTGCGCGGCCTCGACAGCAAACCGAAGGTGGTGAATCTCAAGCTCGCGCCCGGCGAAGCCAAGGAAATCGGTTGGGACGTGCAGGTGCCGGTGGGCGCCAATTCGCTCACCTATGAAGTAGCGGCCAACGAGGCGGGAGGCGCAGGCGACCGCTTGCGTGTGCAACAGAAAGCCGTCGCCGCGGTGCCGCTGCGAACTTATCAGGCGACGGTCAAGCAGTTGGACAAAGATTTCGCCCTGACGGTGGAGCGACCCAAAGAAGCTGTCGTCGGACGGGGCGGTGTCAATGTCCTATTTCGCCCCAAGATCGCCGACAGCTTGGCCGGCGTCACCGACTATATGAGCCGCTATCCCTATAGCTGCATGGAGCAGCGCACGTCCATCGCCGTGGCGCTGCGCGATGAGAAATCTTGGCGCGCCAACATGGAGGCGTTGCCGTCTTACCTGGACAGCGACGGCATGGTGAAGTTTTTCCCGCTGATGGAACAGGGCAGCGAGGTGTTGACGAGTTATCTCCTCGCGATCGCCCATGAAGCGAGCTGGGAGATTGCGGCGCCCGAGAAGACGCGCATGGAAAATGCTTTGGCGCAGTTCGTCCAGGGAAAATTGATTCGCCGTGGCGCGCTGCCGACGGCAGACTTGGCGATTCGCAAAATGCAGGCGCTAGATGCGCTGTCGCGTTGGGGCAAGGCGGACAAACAATGGCTTACAGCGATGAGCGTCGATGCGAACCTTTGGCCGACCTCCGGTGTGATCGATTGGTATAACGTTTTGCAACGCATGAAAGATATTCCCAACCGCGAGCAACGGTTGAAACAAGCCGAGCAGGTGCTACGCTCACGATTAAACTTTCAAGGCACGGCGCTGAATTTTTCCACCGAAAAAACCGATGGGCTCTGGTGGCTTTTGGCCAGCGGCGATCAAAACGCCACGCGGTTGATACTGACGTTTCTGGCCGCGGAAAATTGGCAGGCCGACATGCCGCGCCTGGCCCAAGGCGCGTTGTTGCGTCAGAGGCGCGGTGCTTGGGATACGACCCTGGCCAATGCTTGGGGCGTGCTCGCTTTCGAAAAGTTTTCCCAGCGCTTCGAACGCGTTGCGGTTTCCGGCAATAGCGCAACTCAGCTCGGTGCGCGCAACGAGAAGTTTGACTGGAGCACGGAACCAAAAGGCAAAATGGTTTCGCTCCCATGGCCAAACGGCAAAGATACGGTCAGCGTCAACCACAACGGTGCGGGCAAACCATGGATTACGGTGCAGAGCACCGCGGCGATTCCGCTCAAGCAGCCGCTATCGAGCGGATTCAAAATCAGCAAGCGCTGGGCGCCGGTGGAGCGCAAACAGGCCGGCCGCTTTAGCAAGGGAGACATCCTCCGCGTCACGCTCGATCTCGAAGCGCAGAACGACATGACTTGGGTGGCGGTCGACGATGCGATTCCCGCCGGCGCGACGATTCTCGGCAGCGGGTTGGGCGGCGATTCCGTACTGGCTCAGCGGGGTGAGAAGCAAAAGGGCTGGGTCTGGATCGCGTTTCAGGAGCGCTCTTTTGAAGGGCTGCGGACCTACTATCAGTACGTGCCGAAGGGAAAGTGGACTTTGGAATACACCGTGCGGCTAAATCAGACCGGAACGTTTCAACTGCCGACGACGCGTGTCGAGGCGATGTACGCGCCGGAGATGTTCGGCGAGCTGCCGCAGGCGGCAATGACGGTGTACCCGTAGGGTGACAGCTGGCAAACTCCACGATGAGAAGCAGAGTCTACAGAAGCGGGCGCCCAACTTCCCCCTTTGAAAAAGGGGGGTTCGCGAAATCCGTTTTTCTCCTGGTAGGGTTTGTCTTGCTCACCATGGTTGCGCAGGGGGACATGACCCACGCCGCCATCCCCACCTTTGCCAAAGTCAAAGCGGAGCGGACGAGCTCCAAGGCCACCCTGCTGGATCGCCACGGCGAAGTCATCCAGGAGCTGCGCGTCGACCCCTTTGGGCGCCGACTCGAATGGAAAACTCTGCGCGAAATATCGCCGGCGCTGCAGGACGCGGTGATTCAATCTGAAGACCGTCGCTTTTACGATCACGGCGGTGTCGATTGGCGCGCCTTGGGTTACGCATTCGCGACCAACTGGATGTCAGCGCGCCAGCGCGGCGCCAGCACCATCACCATGCAACTGGCGTCGCTGGTAGAAGAGTGGCGCAGCGGCCGGGCGCGGCGCGGCTGGCGCGAGAAATGGCAGCAAATCCAAAAAGCGCGCGAGATCGAACAAAGCTGGAGCAAGGCGCAAATTCTCGAAGCCTATCTCAACTTGGTGAGCTTTCGCGGTGAGCTGCAAGGCGTGGCTGCCGCGGCCCGCGGATTGTTTGAGAAGGAGCCACACGGCCTGACCGACCATGACGCATGGATTTTGGCGGTGCTGATCCGGTCTCCGAATGCACCATTAGAAAAAGTCGCCGAGCGCGCCTGTAGTCTAGGCCATTCGCTAAAATACTTTGAGAGCTGCGAAGGCGTTAACGCGAGCACGCAGGCGGCGTTGGCGTTGCGCTTTGCGATCAAGCCCAGCGAAAATCTCGCGCCCCACGTCGCCGAGCAACTTCTTAAGCCGATGCGTCGTTCGCCCGAGCAAAAGATTACCTCGGTCAACTCGACACTGGACGGACAGTTGCAGCGTTTCACGATCGATGTGTTGCGCGAGCATTTGCTCGCTCTGAAAGCGCAGAACGTCAAAGACGGCGCGGTGCTGGTAGCCGATAACAAAACCGGTGAGGTGTTGGCTTACGTTGGCAACAGCGGCGTCGATTCGAGCGCCCGCTTTGTCGACGGCGTGCGCGCGCCGCGTCAGGCGGGTTCGACGCTAAAGCCGTTCCTCTATGCGCTGGCCTTCGAGCGCAGGCTTTGACGCCGGCGTCGCAATTGGATGACAGCGCCATGGACATCACCGATGCGCGCGGCATTTACCGGCCAAAAAATTATGACGAACGCTATCATGGCCTGGTTTCCGTAAGACTGGCACTGGCATCGTCACTCAACATTCCCGCTGTCAGAACGCTTGGGCTGGTTGGCAATGAAAATTTCCTGCGCAAACTACGCGAGCTAGGGTTTGGCGGTCTCAAAGAAGACGGCGAGTTTTACGGTCCTTCGCTGGCGTTGGGATCAGCCGAGGTGAGTCTGTGGAATCTGGTGAATGCCTATCGCGCTCTCGCCAACGGCGGGGTCTGGAGCGACAGCGGTTTTGCGCAGGCGCAGAAGCACAACGCGCGCTTAGCGTTTTCACCGGAGAGCGCATTTCTCATCGGTAGCATTCTTTCCGATCGCGAAAGTCGCAGCCTTACGTTTGGGTTTGAAGGACCGCTAGCCACGCGTTTCTGGACTGCCGTGAAAACTGGCACGAGCAAGGACATGCACGACAACTGGTGCATTGGTTTTTCGAGCCGCTACACGGTCGGAGTCTGGGTGGGCAATTTCTCCGGCGCGCCGATGTGGAACGTCAGCGGCATGAGCGGCGCGGCGCCCATCTGGCTGGAAGTGATGAATTGGCTGCACCGTAGCGAGCCGAGTGAAGCGCCAATGCCACCCAAGGGTGTGCGCAGTCTGAACGTGGTTGCGGAAAACGGCAAACAATCGCGCATCGAATGGTTTATCGATGGTACGGAACCTTCCATCGCCACGACAACCGCCCAAGCGCGGCAGCTCCATCCGAAAATCGTCTATCCCGTCGATGGCACTGCCATGGCGCTCGACCCCGATATTCCCAGCGAACGGCAGAAAATATTCTTCGATGCCAAGCCTGCCGACCCGCGCCTGCGCTGGATGCTCAACGGCAAGACGATCGGCAATGCCGGCAAACCTATCTCTTGGCAGGCGCAACCCGGCGGCTACTCCCTCGCTCTGGTTGATCCAGAGGATCGCGTCGTCGACCGTGTCACCTTCTCTGTGAAAGGGCGCCGCGAAGACGGTGTTTTTTTTACGCCGGCTTTTCCCTAAGATACAGAATCGTTGCTTGACAACTTTTTCGTTCCTTGAAAGGATCGCGAAATTGCCGGGCGCAATTTCGCCCCAAAGCTGCGGACATGGCTAACAATCAAGCGAACATTGATCCCATCACGCTCGAAGTCATCCGTCATGGCATCATCTCGATCTGCGATCAGATCGACGCCAACATGACGCGCACGGCGTTTAGTCCGTATATCTACGAGTACAAAGATTACGCCGTCGGCTTCGTCGGCGCGAACGGTGAATTACTGGCGCAGTCCACCGGCGGCATGCCAGTGTTTGTCGCGGATTCGGTTGGCGCGGCGGTGAAAGATGGGTTGGAAATCTACGGTCGGAAAAATATCCACAAAGGCGATGTCATCGTCTGCAATCACGCCGCGGTACAGGGCCAGCACCTAAACAACACCGTCATGTACACGCCGGTGTTCGCCGGGCCCAGCGGCAGCGACCTGATCGGCTTTTTTTCCATCAACTGCCACTGGATCGACATCGGCGGCTCGGCGATCGGCTCCGTGTCTTATTCCTCCACCGATATTTTCATGGAGGGCTTGCAGCTGCGCTCGATCAAGATCTGGTCCAAGGGCGAGCCCATCGAAGAAGTCTATCGGATCATCGAAAACAACACGCGCTTTCCGCTGGAATTGCTCGGTGACATCGAAGCGCAGCTTGGCGGCTGCCTGTTGGGCCGCGACCTGACGCAAGTGATGGCCGACAAGTACAGCCCGGAGATTTTTCTTAGCGCGCTGGCGATCATCCTCGATCAATGCGAGGCGGCGACCCGGGAGAAAATCCGCGCCATTCCCGACGGCGTCTATCAGCACGAAGCCTTTCTCGACAACGACGGCGTGCGCGACGAGAAAATTCCCATCCGCGTCAAAGTCATCGTCGCCGGCGATGAGCTGACGGTTGATTTCTCAGAAATGTCCCCGCAGGTGAAGGGCTGCGTGAACTCCGGTTTCTTTGGCGGCGGCCGCACCTGCGTGCGCGTGGCGTTTAAGTATTTGATTGCCACCGATGAGCCCGCCAATGAAGGAACCTTTCGTCCCGTAAAAATGATTTTGCCCGAAGGCAAACTGATCAGCGCCGAGGCGACCGCGGCGATGGGGTTGTATAGCATTCCATTTCCGACGGTGATCGATTGCATCATCAAAGCGCTGGAGCCGGCGCTGCCCGAGCGCGTCACCGGCGCGCACTTCGGCACGTTTTCGTCCCTGAGTTTTGGCGGGCGCCGCACCGACACGGGAGCCTATTTCAAAGCCAACGACAGCGGCCACGGCGGTTGGGGCGCCTGCGCGACCCACGACGGCGCGGGGCCGTTTCGCACCATGGCTCATGGCGACACCAGATTGATTCCGATTGAATTGCAGGAGTCGATGTATCCGTTTCGTGTCGAGGAATTTCGCCTGCGCCAGGACTCCGGCGGCGCGGGTCTTTGGCGCGGCGGGTTGGGATTCGACAAACAATATGTGCTGCTTGCGGCGGCTGAACTATGGGCCAACTTCGACCGCATCGGCTGCCCACCCTGGGGCGTGCAAGGCGGCAAGGCAGGAAAATCAGGCCAGGTGTTAGTCTACAAAAACGGCAACTCAGAACCCGAGCTGCTTTACAAAACCGAGAACTGCCCGCTTCAAGCTGGCGACCGCGTGCGCATGTCCACCGGCGGTGGCGGCGGCTACGGCGATCCGCGCAAGCGGCCAACCGAGCTCGTCGCCCGCGACGTGACGCGCGGCTTTGTCTCCCGCGAAAGCGCTGAGAAAGATTACGGCGTCAGCTGCGATACCAACGGGAGTGCGCGCCGTCTCTAACGTTTCGAGTTTCGCGTCTCGCGTTTCGGGTTGAACACGAAACCCGTAACACGAGACCCGAAACAGGAGTTCTTCTTAAGTGTCTTACGCCATCGCCGTCGACATCGGCGGCACTTTTACTGACCTGGTCGCCTTCGACCACGCGACCCAAAAAGTTCTTTACTCGAAGAGTCCGACCACCTACGACAATCTCGTCGACGGCATTCTCGACTGTTTTAACAAAGCCAAAATCAAACCGGCAGAAGCGTCGTTGGTCAATCACGGCACGACGCTGGTCATCAATTCGCTGATCCAGCGCAAAGGCGCGAAGACCGCGCTGGTTACGACCCAAGGCTTTCGCGATATCTTGGAAATCGCCCGTGGCAATCGGCCCGATCCCTTCGATCTTCATTATATCCGAGACGAGCCGCTGATTGCTCGCGAGCTGCGCCTCGAAGTTCCCGAGCGCATGGGCAGCAAAGGCGATGTCGTCACGCCGCTCGATCTAAAAGCGCTGGAAAAACTCGCGCAGGAAATTAAGAAACTCGGCGTCGAGTCAGTGGCGATTTTTTTCATGAACTCCTACATCAACCCGGCGCATGAAGAAGCGGCTGCCGCGGCGCTAAAGGAGTTGCTCTCGGGAATTTACGTCACGTTCAGCACCGACCTCACGCGCGAGTGGTACGAATACGAGCGCTGCTCGACGGTAGCGGCCAACGCTTACGTCGGACCGCAAGTCAGCACTTATATTCGCCGCCTCGACGACGATCTCAAGAAACAAGATTTCCCTGGCACGCTCTTCATGATGGGCTCCAACGGCGGTTTGCTCTCCGCCGAGCGCACCTGCCGCCAGCCCATCGGCCTGGTCGAGTCCGGCCCCATCGGCGGCTGCATCGGCGCCGGCGCCTATGCGGAAAAACTTGGTTTCAAAAACGTCGTCGCCTTCGACATGGGCGGCACGACGGCGAAATGTGCCCTGGTCGAAAACGGCCGCTACACGGTCAACTCGCTTTACTACGCCAACGGCTACGTCAAAGGCTTTCCGATCAAATCGGCGGTCATCGACATCGTCGAGGTCGGCTCCGGCGGCGGATCCATCGCCTGGCTAGATTCACAGAAGCGTTTGCACGTCGGCCCGCAGAGCGCCGGCTCGACGCCAGGCCCCGTCTGCTACGGCCGCGGCGGCACGGAGCCGACGGTGACCGACGCCAATCTGGTGCTCGGTAGATTGAATCCTGCTAATTTTCTCGGCGGTGAAATGCCGCTCGATATCGCGGCGGCCAGACGAGCGGTGAGCGAACGCGTCGCCGCGCCGCTCGGCTACACGGGCGATGACGGCATGATCAAGATGGCCGACGGCATTATCTCGATTGCCACGGTGATCATGGCCGGCGCGATTAGAAAGATCTCCGTCGAGCATGGCCTTGACCCGCGCGATTTTATTCTCTTCAGCTACGGCGGCGGCGGACCGCTGCACTCCTGCGCGCTGGCCCACGAGCTGTCGATCCCGACAGTCGTGATTCCCCCTGAGCCGGGAAATTTTTCCGCCATCGGCATGCTGATCGCCGACGCGCGCATCGACACGTCGAAGACCTTCACGGGAATATTGAACGATAAGACCGTGCCGGAGATGGCGCAGATGTACAGCGCCATGGAGCAGGAAGCTGCCAAAGATCTAGCGAAAGAATTTGGCACCAGCGAAGTTTTCTTCGAGCACTACGCCGAGATGCGCTACCGCGGCCAGCGTCACAATATCAAAGTGCCGGTCACAGGATTGAAAACCGCCGAGGAAATCCGCACCGCTTTCGAGCGCGACTACAAACGGCGCTATGGCCACGCCGACGCCAAAGCGCCGGCAGAGTTCCAGGCGCTGCACCTGTCGGCGTTTGCCAAACTAAAGCAACCGGAAATCGCGCGGCTGCCGCGCGCTGCGGTGAAAGCGCAAGCAGCGCAGACACGGAAAATCTATATCGGCAACGCCGGCGGCTGGATCGATGCAGAGATTTATCATCGCGACGCGTTGGAGCCGGGGTTCAAAGCCGCCGGCCCGGCGGTGATAGAAGAATGCGGTTCCACGACGGTGGTGTGGCCGGGAGATAGGTTTGAAATCGGCGCGCTGCACGAGATCAAAATCAACTGCAGCGCGATTTGAATGTTTCCAATTTCTTCCCCCGCCTCGCGGGAAGATTGAGATGGGGGCGCTAGATCCATGAAATCCTTCTGCTCGATATTCTAACTTCCGTCACCTGAAATAGTATCTAAGGGGCCACGTCGCCACAACTCCAGGGACGAAAGTTCTTCGGGATGAGTTATGATTTAACCAGTTCTTCAAACGTCGGCTCCGGCATGCCCTTCTGCCAGGTCTTATCGCGAATCTCCAGGCGGTTGCCGCTGGGATCGTGAATGTAAAGCTCGCGACCCGTGAAGTGGCCTTTGGCGCGGTACTCCAGTTCAACGACTGGCACCTTCTTTTCATGAAAAGTTTTACATGCCGCGACAAAACCATCCGGGCTGACGTTGAACGAGTGGTGCACGCGCTCCTCGACAATCGTCTTGTCTTGTGGTTTTTGCCGTTCGCAGAGAAGAATGTTGTGATCGCCGACGTTGAAGCAGGTCATCACGCCGTTGCTCAGCCGGCCCAACAATTTGAGGCCGAGCACCTCACCGTAAAATTCTTCGGATTCTTTGAGGTTGTTGACCGGGATCGACCAGTGGGTCACGCCTTCGATTTGGAAATTGCCCATAGAGCCTCCTCGTATTGGTTCGATATAGGAATTCTTACATCAATGTTGACTGATTGCGCAAATCTCACGGTGCGCACGGCGCACCCTACGAAGGGATTCGGAGGGCGGGTCTCAGACCCGCCCCTACAAATTGATTAAACTCTGCGGCCTCAGCGCCTCTGCGCGAGATATTCCGGGTCCGAATCCGCCGCTAACGCCCAACTCCACCCTCGCGGATGATTTCATCCAAAATCGACTCATCGATGAACTGCGCGGCGTTGATCGGTCGCTCGATTTTTTGCGTTGCGCGGGCGAAGTCGACAAGCAATTGATAACCTTCGGCGCGATTCTTGCCCTCGGTGCTCAGCAAATCGAGCAGTAATTTGTAGGACAGAGCCGCAACATCCTGATCCATACCGAACTCACGCGCGATCATGTTGGTGGTATCTACTCGGTTGTCGCGGATGTAGTTCATGGCGCGCAGCGACGCGCGCAAAAAGCGTTTGATCATTTGCGGTTGCTTCTTGATCTTGTCGGCGTGGACGACGAAAGCGGTGCCGGGGACATCGACGTAGTCGCGCGTCACGGCGATACGCGTGAATCCCTCTTTCTCGGCGCGCAGGCTGTGCGGCGCGCTCAGCATCGATGCGGCCAAGCTTCCCGACTTTAGAGCTGCATAGCGTTCTGGAGTGCCGCCCATGTTGAGGATGATGAAGTCTTTCTCCGGTGAGAATCCTTCTTTGGTAATGACGCGGCGCAGGAGCGTGTCGACCAAGCCACCGGGATTGAGCGAGCCGATGGAAAGTCCTTTGAGCTGGGCAAGATTGCGATACTTGGGCTGGGCGTAAAGCGCCTGGTCGACGAACGCGTTCATGCTCATCACCACGCGCAGCGGCGCGCCGGCGACAAAGGCGGTGACCGCGGTGGTGCTGCCGGTGCCGAAATCGGCGTCGCCAGTGATCAGCGCTTTGATGTCGATGCCGCCGCGCATATACACAGGATTCACATTGAGGTTTTCTTTTTGATAAAAGCCGCGCCGCACGCCGGTTTCGATGATCGGGAAGTTGGTGATCGATTTGCTGGGATAGCTGATGACGACTTTGTCTGGGGCGGATTGCGCGTTAGCGCAAACATTTACAAGGAGCAGGAATGCAAGCAGCATCAAGGGTCGCATCAGTGACTTTGACATCGGGAGCCCTCCTCTCGCGATCCGGTATAGGAGGCAACGATAGAAAAGAAAAGGGCCATGGTGTTGCCACGGCCCTCACTCTCCGCCCGTTCCTATTATTGCCTATGGCCTCTTTGAGTGAATCAACTTCCACAATTTCGGCGCGGTGTAGGGCATGTCGACGTGATCGATGCCCAGGGGCGCCAGCGCATCGGCCAGCGCGTTGGCCACTGACGGCGGGGCGCCGTTGCAGCCGCACTCGCCGACGCCTTTAACACCGAGCGGGTTGAAGGGATTAGGCGTCACCGTCTCACCTAACGTCATGGGCGGCATGTCAACTGCGCGCATGATCGCGTAGTTCATGAACGTGCCAGTCTGTACTTCTCCATTATTGCCGTAGAGCATCTGCTCGCGTGTCGCTTCGCCCAAGCCCTGGGCAACGCCGCCGTGAATCTGGCCTTCGACGATCATTGGATTGATGATCACACCGCAGTCGTCGACCATGATCAATTTCTCGATGGTGAACTTACCGGTGTCGCGATCGATGCTGACGAGGGCGATGTGTGTGCCGAAGCCCCACGCTTCGCGCTTGGGATCGAAGAAGGCGGTTTCTTGCAAACCGGTCTCCATACCCTTGGGCACGCGACCGCTGTAGGCCGCCGCGGCGATTTGCCGCCAAGTGACTTTCTTATCCGGCACACCTTTGACGGCGAAACCGCCGTCGGCTTGCACCATGTCTTCGGGCGCCGCTTCGACCAGATTGGCCGCGATTTTTTTCGCTTTGTCGATGACTCGCTGGGCAGCCGTGGCTAACGCACCGCCGCCGGTAACCGCACTGCGGCTGCCGAACGTGCCGGTGCCCTGTTGGCTGACATGCGTATCGCCGTGGAGCACGGTGATGTGGTCCATGCTGGTTTTGAGCAACTCGGCGGCGATCTGCGCCCAGGCGGTTTCGTGACCTTGGCCATGGGAGCTGGAACCTGTGAGCACCGTGATTTCGCCGGTGCGCTCTATGCGTACCGCGCCACTCTCGAAACCGGCGCCGCCGCTGGGCTCGACGAAAGTCGAGAAGCCGACGCCGACCAGCTCGCCCTTCTTGCGCCGCTCGTCGCGCTGACGGAGCAGCTCGTTGTAGTTGGACATCTTGACGGCTTCGTCGAGGGGTTTTTCGTAGTCGCCTGAATCGTATTCGACGCCAGTGCCAGTCGTATAGGGAAACTGGTTGGGTTGGATGAAATTTTTGCGGCGAATTTCTAAACGGTCCATGCCCAGCACCGCGGCGGCTTTGTCGAGCAGCCGTTCGATATTCAACACTGACTCGGGCCGGCCGGCGCCGCGATACGGGCCAGTGGGACAGGTATTGGTGAAGACCGAAACGATTTCGACGCGGCAGTCTTTGATCTGATAGCTGCCGCAGGCCATGCCCATCATGCGCTGCGGCGGACCCGCCGTGCTCGAATGCAAATAGGCACCGAGATTGGCAACGACTTTGACTTTCAGACCGAGAATCTTGCCGTCTTTTCTGAGCGCCATCTCGGAGGTCATCGCCTGGTCGCGCCCTTGGATCGTCGTGATGAAGTCTTCGCTGCGCGTGGCGATCCACTTGATCGGCCGTTTGAGTTTTAAAGCCAAATGGCAAGTAAGCACGTCTTCGCGGTACACTGGCCCTTTGCTGCCGAAGCCGCCGCCGACGTCGGGGGCGATCAAGTGAATTTTATTTTCTGGAAAATCGAGCACACCGGCGATCTCCGCGCGGGCGCGGTGCGGTCCTTGGGTTGACAACCAAACGTTCAAGGTTTTTCCGAGGGGGTCAGGGCTCGCGACGATGCCGCGTGGTTCCATCGCTAGGGCGACTTGGCGCGGGCTCGCAATGTGCATGGTGAAAATATGATCCGCGCCAGCGAACGCCCTGTCGACGTCGCCGCCGTTCTTGGTCATCGTATAGCAAATATTGCTGTCGAGCCCTTCCTGGGCCAGCGGTGCGCCGGGTTTCAGGGCTTCCTCGGCGTTCGAGATACCGGGCAGTTCTTGATACTCGACTTCGACGGCGTTGGCCGCATCCTGCGCCTGGGCGCGGGTTTGCGCGACCACGGCGGCCACTGGCACGCCGACGCAATGCACCGCTCCGCGAGCGAGCAGCGGATGGGGCGGGATCTTCATGCCCGGCAGAACCTGCGACGGCGCAAGATTTAACTTTTCGCTCAAATCATTGCCGGTGACGACTAACATCACGCCCGGCATCGCCTGCGCCTTGCTCGTGTCGATGGAAAGGATTTTTGCGTGCGGATAAGGACTGCGCTGCACGGCAAGATGCAGCATGCCGGGCAAATTGATGTCGTCGACGTAGCAGCCTTTGCCGGTGATCAGCGGCGGATCTTCGACGCGCTTGATCGACGCGCCGATGAGGCCGGTTGGGTTGTGTTCGGTCATGGTTTACCTCGTTAGAAATTCGTCTGGCGTCTAGCGTTTTGCGTCTAGCGTTTTCGGATGACGCCAAACGCCAGACGCTAGACGTTAACCCGTCCTACCGCCGCTTCGATCGCCTTACGTGCATAGACTGCTGCGACAGCGCGTTTGTACTCCGCGTCGGCGTAGCTGTCTTCCACTGGATCGGTTTCCTCGGCCGCTTTCGCGGCAGCCGCGGCGATTAATTGCGGCGTCAACGGTTTTCCTTGCAGCTCCATTTCTGTCGCCACGGCGCGCACCGGGCCGCTACCGAGACCGCCGACAAAAACGCGCGCCGATGTGCAGGCTCCCGATGCCTGGCGCGTGATCAACGCCCCGGCGCTGACGACCACATAACCTGATGCAGGATGCGGCAACTTGGCGTAGGCCGTACCGCTGCCCGAGCCGGGCAGCGGGATGCGCACTTCGGTCAATACTTCGTTCTCTTTCATCGCCGTCGTGTAGAAGTCGGTGAAAAATTCATCGGCCTTGATTGCTCGCGTGCCAGACGCAGACTGGATGGTGAAAGAAGCATTCAAAGCAGCGAGAATGACCGGCATATCCGCTGCAGGGTCTGCATGCGCGCAACTGCCGCCAATAGTCCCGCGGTTGCGCACCTGCACGTCGCCGATGACGTGAGCGGCTTCGGACAATCCAGGAACATGTTTGCGAAGTAAATCGGACGACGCCACGTCCGCGTGCACCGTAAGTGCACCAATGACCAAGTTATTTCCGTCGAGCTTGATGCCGTGCAAGGCCGGCACCGTGCCGAGGTCGATCAAAGTCTTTGGCGATGTTAAGCGCAGCTTCATCGCCGGTATCAGACTATGGCCGCCGGCAAGCAGCTTGCCGTCTTCGCCGTGCTTGGCCATTAATTGGATAGCTTCTTCGATGGAGCGAGCCGCCACGTAGCCGAAATTAGCGGGAAACATTTTTGCCTCCCATCTTCTGCGCTGCCCATTTGATCGACTCGACGATGTTCACGTAACCGGTGCAGCGGCAAAGGTTGCCCTCAAGAGCGTGCTTGATTTCGTCGTCGCTAGGATTGGGATTGGTTTCCAGTAGGTGCACCGCGGTCATGATCATCCCGGGGGTGCAGTACCCACACTGTAAGCCGTGCTTTTCTTGAAAGCCTTGCTGCACCGGGTGAAATTGCTCGCCATTGGCGAGACCTTCGATGGTTTTCACGGTGGCGCCGTTAGCTTGCACTGCGAGGATCGTGCAGGATTTCACCGCACGGCCATCGAGATGCACCGTGCAAGCGCCGCACTGGCTGGTGTCACAGCCGACGTGCGTTCCGGTAAGATTCAAATGTTCGCGTAAAAAGTAAACCAGCAGCGTGCGCGGTTCGACCGTGGCGTTGTATTGAACACCGTTGACGGTAATGCTTACCGGCACTGCGGTGTACTGTGCCTCAGCAGCCATTTCGCTATCCTCCGTTTGTGAAGCTTTGTGTTGAGTTTGCAGCCGGACTCTTCTGCGGAGCGCAGACGCCTTTGAAACAGTCAACTCGACAGTCATATAACGAGTCGGGCATCGGTCTCAAGAGACCTGCCGGGCTTGGCTTTGCCCTCGCTTGCGCTTTTCGAACTATCCAATAAAATTGGCGGCCATATGTCGAGTCACAAATCCATCATCCCACTGCACCGAATTGACCGCTCAATCCTGATGATGCGCGGGCAAAAAGTTATGTTAGACGTCGACCTCGCTAGTCTTTATGGTGTGACAACCAAGCGACTTAACCAGCAGGTAAAACGCAATCGTGCGCGCTTTCCGAGCGACTTCATGTTTCAACTGACCGCGAAAGAAAAGACTATTGATGAACAGTCGGAGAATTTTTGATGACACAAGCATTGACGGTGGCGCTGACTGGGTTATTTGTCTGGTTGTACAGCGTTGCGTGCTATGCGCAGTCGCCGCTACAAAAAATCACCCTGAGCTATTCCAGCAGCGGCATGCCTACGGTGGATTGGCTGATCGCCAAAGAGCGGCAGTTTTTCCGCGAAGAGGGCTTGGAACCATTGCTCGTGCAAATGTCAGCGAACATGGCTGTGACCGCTGGCACCACCGGCGATTTGAATGGCTTGGGCTCCATCGGCAGCGCGATCCGCGCGATTCAGCGCGGCGTGCCGCTGAGAGTTGTCTCGGTCAGTTTGCGCCGGCCGATTTTTTGGCTGGTGACGCGGCCGGAGATCCGCTCGGTCAAAGACCTCAAAGGCAAGCTGATCGGCACGGCGACGATCAACGGCAGCCAGCACATGGCGGCGCGCAGGATGCTCAGCATCGGCGGCCTCGACCCCGACAAGGACGTGACGACCATGGCCGGTGGCGACGAAGCGCGCCATTTGCAATCGATTGTCAGCAACACGCTGCAAGGCGCAGCCATCAGCCCGCCCTGGGTTTTTCTTGGGCGGGAAAAATTCAAGCTCAACGTGCTCGACACTTCCATCGATAAATACGCCAGCATTCAAAACGGCTTGGCCGTTAACACCAAGTTTCTTCAAGAACGCCCCGATCTGGTGAAAAAGATGCTGCGCGCGAAAACCAAAGCGTCGCGCTTTATCGAGCAGCATGAGCGCGAGACTGCCGAAGTGCTCGCCAAACTCTGGAACAGCGACGTTGCCATTGCCGTCGAATCGCTGCGCGCCACCAAGGCGGCGTTTACAACCACTGGAATTCCGACCGACGACGAGATCAAAGAATACCTCGCGCTCGACGCGCAAGTCCTGAAGCTACCGGAACCGGTGGCAGCCGCGCGAGTCTTTGACTTCGCCCTACAACGAGAAGTGAACAAAGAGCTGGGCATCAAATAAGTTCGCATCGCTGAATATTTCACCAAGCCTGCGCGCGATGGATAGGGCTTGCGGCCGGCGGCGCCAAGGAGCATCAAGTGGTTTCATCGATCGTACGTTTGCGGCGGCAGGAGTAGTGAGTATTGCGGAAAGGAGTCTGGTTATGAAAGCGGCAGGGGTGCTTTTACTATTGCTTTCCTTCGCTTCGGCTCACGCGCAGCAAAAAGGTTGGGAAAAGGAGTGGAACGAGGCTCTCGAAGCCGGCAAGAAGGAAGGTAAGGTCGTTGTCGCCACTTCGGCGGACCCGGTGATGCGTGAGATCGCGGCTAAGTTTAAAGCGCGCTATGGCATCACCGTGGAGCATCTTGCCGGCAGTTCCAGTCAACTTGCCGCGCGCCTGGGCACCGAGCGGCAGGCGGGTATCAACAGCGTCGATGTTTTTCTCGGCGGCGTGCAGACGGTCGCCAACGTTCTCCACGCCGAGAAAATGCTCGACCCGCTACGTCCAGCGTTGATTCTCCCCGACGTTACCGACGGGAAAAAATGGAAGCGCGGCAAGCTCTGGTTCGCCGATCCCGAGGAGCGCTACGTGCTGCGCGTCTTCAGCACGATCACGAGTTTGTTGCACATCAACACGGACCAGGTAAAGCCCGGCGAGCTCACCAAGGCAGCAGATCTATTGGCGCCGAAATGGCGCGGCAAGATCGCCAGCGAAGATATCACCGTGGCCGGCAGCGGCAGTAATACCGCGGCGCGGGTTTATCTTCAGACCAGCGAAGATTACGCCAAACGATTGTATGTCGGCCAGAACGTTCGAAGCACCCGCGAGCGGCGGCAACTCACCGATTGGTTGGCGCGCGGCACCTACCCGATCGTGTTTGGCGCGCAGAGCTCGGACGTCGATAGGATGACCAAAGAAGGGTTTTCACTCAAAGAAGTCTTAGGCTTTAGCGACATGCCGTCGGCATTGACGGGCTCGCCCTGGATGCTGACGCTGATGCAGAAAGCGCCGCATCCAGCAGCCGCGAAAATTTTTTTGAACTGGATCATTTCCAAAGAAGCGTTGGAAATCTACGCGCGCGCCGAGGGGCGGGCGACGCTGAGAACCGATATGGATGAATCTTTCGTGACCGCCGAGGAATTGCCCAAGCCCGGTGTGAACTACTTCGACACCTACGATTGGCAGTTCACCGTTAGCGAAAAGGAGAAGATTCGTCTGCGTCTCAAAGAGATTTTGGGACGCTGAGCGAGGCCGGCAATGACGATCAAGGTCCTGCTGCTTAAACCGGATAGCCAAGATCCTTCTCCGGTCGATCAATCGCTGGGCGCGCGCTTGGCCAGCGCTCATGCCGCTGAGTGCTCCGGAGTTGCCGTCGAAGAAGCGGCGTTCCGTCATGGCGATCTCGCCGATCTGGAAAAGGTTCTTTCGCGCTATCGGGGCAAAGTCTCGGCGGTGCTCGGCGCTACCAGTGTGCCGGAGTCCGCGCGCCTGGGCGAGCTTGCCGAGGCCATGGGTTTGCTTTGCTTTGTGGCAAACAATAATCCGGTCGTGTGGCAGCGCCGAAGCCAGGTTTTTCATATCGGGCTGCCGTCGTCGCAGACCGCTACGGCGGTGGCGGGACATTTACAGCGGCGCGGCTGCCGGCGCATCGCCTTGATCCACGATCAGACAGACTTCCAGCGCCGCGTTGCCGCGAACATGGAGCGCGCCATCCAGGCGCATGGCGCCGCCGCGCGGTGCTACCAAGAGCTGACCGATGCTACGTTGGCAGCCTTATCCTTAGATGGCGCCGACCTTGTGTACGTCGTTTATTCCAGCGAGGCAAAAGCACTGCCGGTGGCGCGCCGAGTTCGTTCCCGTGGCATGACCGCGCCGCTGCTGTTCGGCCGCTCGCTGATGCGCCCGAGTTTCTTGTCTAACCTCGGCGCAAATGCGGGGGAGATGTGGTTCGTCGACATGTTTTCGCGGGTCGCGCCGGACGGCGCGGCGGTGCCGCGCTTTTTCGAGACGCTCGGCCAAGCTGGCATTGCGGTGCCGACTGCCAATCATGCCTTCGGCTGGGATGGGATGGTCTTTTGTAGCGGCGCTATGGTAGCGGCCCAAGGCGACCCAGCAAAAGCCATTGCCTATTTAGAATCGGGTGTGCAGTTAAACGGCGTGACTGGCGCCTGCTCGTTCTCCGCTGAGAATCACAATGGCCGTACCGGCGCCGGTCCGACGGTTATCACCCGATGGCACGACGGCCGGTTTGAAGATGTCTGACTTTTACGACTTCGCACTCGACTGCAGGGCGTCGAGCGCTTTCTGGACTAATTTTCGTCTCAGTTCTTTTTCATCTTCCGGCGGCAACTTCGCATCGCCGGTCACGTGGACAATGCCCGTTCCTAAAACCACCCGGTTCGAGCCGACCATTTTTGCGATCGGCAACGCCGAGGTGATTTGAACCACTGGAATACCCGCTTTCTCTAGTTCCGTCGTGATCGCAGCGCCGCTGCGAGTGCTGGTTCCTCACGTCGAGGTAAGGATGACGCAGTCGACGCCCTCCTGTTTCACCTTTGCCGCCATCTCGCGGCCCAAGCGCCGCGTGTTCGATAGCGGATTGGACCGACCGCATGTCGACAGAAATTCATCGTGTAATTTGCCGATCACGCCGCTCTTTTCCATTTCACGGAGCGCGTCCAGCGGCACTAACCGATCAGGGTCCTCCTGAACGAAGCGGGTGTCGTAGCCGCCGTGGGAGACCTCATAGTCTTCGCCTTTGAGATCGTCGCGGCCGGCAACGCTGTAGGCGCCGAAATTGGTCGCCGCGGTGCCCTGGATCTTGTCCGGGTTTCCCTTCGGCACCAGTCCCCCGTCGGTGATCACCATGACTTTGGCTTTCGAGATATCCTTGACTGCCGCCGGCATCGGCACGGGCGCGAAAGAGATCGGCGACATTTCCGATTCAAACTTTTCGCCCCTCATCTTGGACAGCAGCATGTCGACCATGCGCGTGCTGGCGCGCTTCTCGACCAACTGGTCGCGCAGAAGTCCGCGCGGCAAATAACCTTCCCCCGCAGGCAGTCCAATTGGATCTTTGCCGACGAGCTTTCTGCCGATTGCTGCCATTTTGACCAGCACATCACGGGTCTTTCCCGCGTTGGTGCCGGAGTCGACGATATAAAGCCCCTCGCGATAGAGATCAACGCCCGGATTTTCCCCGCTCATCGCCGTGATCGCAGGGATCTTCAACTGGTCTTGCACTGCGGCGCAAAGCGCGCCGGCCACCATGCCGTACCTGCCCGCATCGAAACAGGGTCCGGCGGCGAAGAGGTCGGCGCCCGTGTCTTTGATCTTCAGCAAAACAGCGGCGGTGACCTCTTCCTGATGTTCAACGGCATAGTTGTCGCCACAAACAATCGTCATGACCACTTGTGCGCCATCGCCCAACAACTGTTCCATCAACTTCGCCGGTCCAACGGCACCGTCGCGGAATTCCAGCCCCACGCCGGCTTGCTCTTCCGCACCTATGCCGCCGAAAAATTGATTGAGATAGTGAATGACTTTCATTTTAACTCCGGAGGCAGAAGGCCGGAGGCAAAAGGCAATAGTAAGAAATCCAAATTCCCTGTCCGGCTATTGCCTATTGCCTATTGCCTATTGCCTATTGCCCAATGCCTATTGCCCAATGCCTATTGCCCAATG